>WUAK01000152.1 GCA_009827205.1 Phycisphaeraceae bacterium
CAAGAAATGGGCGACCGACGCCTTCGGTCTGAACAACCGTTACGGCGAGTTCGCTGTGCCAGGCAGCGGCTCGTGGCAGTTCATCTCGCTCGACAGCACAAGCCCAGAGGGCGGGGGCTACAAGGGCCGGTTCGACGAAGAGCAGCTCGACTGGCTCGAGCGCACGCTCCGCGACGTGCCCGAAGATCGGCACGTGTGCATCGTGAGCCACATCCCGATCCTCGCCGCGTGCGTGTACTTCGACGGCGAGAACGAGAAATCGGGCGACTGGCGTGTGCCCGGCGCGTGGATGCACATCGACGCCCGCCGACTCAAGGACCTGTTCCTGGAGCACCCGCAGGTGAAGCTATGCCTCTCGGGCCACATCCACCTCGTAGATGTCGTCGACTACCTGGGCGTCCGCTACGCGTGCAACGGAGCCGTCAGCGGCGGCTGGTGGCGCGGCGACTACCACGAATTCGCACCGGGCTACGCGCTCGTCGATCTGTACGACGACGGGTCGAGTGAGATTGAGTTCTTTAATTATGGGTGGGAGACTAGAGACTAAGCTCGATTGATTTCGTTCAGTCCGTCTCGAACCAATACCATACATCTCGAAAGAAGTCACGGGCTTCATCGGCTGACAAACTTGATTCGACGCGCGCCATCACCTTCTTCCTTTTGTCTTTTGTAAGCCAGACACGCGACATTGAGTAGATGCTCTCACCGTCCGGCCCCGTACGTACACCTTGCCATGAAGCGGCCGGCCGGTCTCCCTTCGACTTGACACGCTCCGGAGTCACCGTGGGGTTGCCATCTACCTTCGAGAGTTCCTCTGCGACCCATGTTGTGTACGTCCGATCACCTGCTCCTGTAAGAGCTGAACTGCTTTTCTCGTAGTAGAACATCACGCGCGCCGTCGGGCTGAGTGGACCGATGACTTCCCATACCTCATTCTGCCCACGATCGGGGGCTCTCATGCAGTGCAGCCGTGACCACGAGCGGATCTTGAGATATGGACCTTTGTACTCGTGTAGGGGCGGTTCATCCGGCCACTCTTTGGAGATGAGAAGTTTCAACTTCGAGAGAGCTCGGTCCGCCTCATCAATCTTTTGTTCAGCGAGCTTCACATCGATCGACACCGGGCCTTCCGGAGACTCAAATGGCGTTTCGTTCAGCGCTGCTTCGACCAGCATGTCTGTTTGTTCAAATGATAAGTCGATACCGATCCTGTTCTCAGTCGTGAGTACACCGCCACCGCGGAGCGCACTGAGGTACTCATTCTTGATACTGTTTAGTCGTCGAGGCGGCGGAGGATATCTGGCTTTGGCAGTATCTCGAATGTACTCCCACGCTTCACGTTGATACTGCTGACCTCTGATAAGATTCAGATCGATGCTCTTGCGCAAGCCTGCTCGGCCCTCTGGCTCAGACACATTGGCCCAGAACTGGTCATACAGATCTTCATTGATATAGCCCAGAGGGTGGTTAATTGTATCGAGAACTTCTTTCATTTCCGGCGTGATTTCGCCACTCTGAGCCCGGCCCGGTTCTCCCTCGGTCTGACTCGATGCACACGGTTGGCCCAGCAGCAGTGATACGGCGAGGAATATCAATAAGGCGGGTATCTTGCGCATGTGACAATAGTAACACGCCAACCAGCAGCATAAAGCTCGCCTTGTTGATTCAGCTTACCACTCCGGCCCACCAGAGTACCGCCCGTAGATATCAGCCATCGCCTGGACCATCTCGCCCAGCGTGCAGTTGGCCAGTGCGCCGTCGACGAGGGCGGGCATGACGTTCTTGCCGTCGCGGCAGGCCTCGCGGATCTCGTCGAGCGCTTGCTCCACGCCGCCCGCGTCGCGCTTGGCCTTGAAGTCTGACAGACGGCTGACCTGCTCGGTCTCGACGGAGTCGGGGATGGTGAGGATGTCGATCGGGCGGGTCTCCTCGGTGTCCACGTACTCGTTGACGCCGACGATGATCCGGTCTTTGGCCTCGCACTCCTCGCTGAATCGGTAGCTCGCCTCGGCGATGTGGCGGCGGAAGTAGCCCTTGTTGATGCCGTTGACGACACCGCTGCCGTAGCCGTCTGTGGGCTTGTACGCGGGGTGCTCGCTGTTGGGCGCATCTTCGCTCTTGTCAGCCGAGTCGAAGCCCTTGTAATCGCCCATCTCGTCGATCTCTCGGATGAGGTCGAGGGCCTCGGCTTCCATCTGGTCGGTCAGGCTCTCGACGAACCACGAACCGCCCAGCGGATCGACGGTGCGCGTGACGCCCGTCTCGTGAGCGAGGATCTGCTGCGTGCGGAGCGCGACGGTGACCGCTTCCTCGGTTGGCAGACCAAGTGTTTCGTCCATCGAGTCGGTGTGCAGGCTCTGGCAGCCGCCCATCGCCGCGGCCATCGCCTGGTAGGCGACGCGGACGATGTTGTTCAGGGGCTGTTGCTCAGTGAGGCTGCACCCGGCGGTCTGCACGTGCGTCTTCATGAACCACGAGCGCTCGTTCTTGGCGCCGTAGCGCTCGCGCATCATCCGCGCCCAGATGCGGCGGGCGGCGCGGAGCTTGCAGACCTCCTCGAAGAACTCGTTGTGCGAGTTGAAGAAGTAGCTGAGCCTGGGCGCGAACTGGTCGATGTCGAGCCCGCGCTCGATGCACGCCTCGACGTACTCCATGCCGTCGCGGAGGGTGAAGGCGAGCTCCTGCGTCGCGGTGCTGCCCGCCTCGCGGATGTGGTAGCCCGAGATCGAGACGCTGTTCCACTTGGGCAGATGCTGGCTCTGGAACTCGATCGTGTCGACGACAAGCTTCACCGAGGGGTCCGGCGGGTAGATGAACTCGTTCTGCGAGTGGAACTCTTTGAGGATGTCGTTCTGCAGCGTGCCGCCCAGCGTCTCCCAGCCGATGCCGCGCTGCTTGGCCATCGCGAGGTACATCGCCCAGATGACCGCGGCGGGCCCGTTGATGGTCTGGCTGACCGTGACCTGATCGATCGGGATGTCGGCGTAAAGGCGGTGCATGTCCTCGATCGTGTCGATGGCGACGCCGCACTTGCCGACCTCACCCATCGAAAGTGCATCGTCGGAGTCGCGGCCCATGAGCGTGGGCAGATCGAACGCGGTCGAGAGACCGGTGTTCGCCTTCGTACTCGTCTTGGCTGCCTGGAGCAGGTACTTGAACCTCTGGTTCGTGTCGTCGGCGGAACCGAAGCCCGCGAACTGACGCATGGTCCAGAGCCTCGAGCGGTAGCCCTGCGGGAACAGCCCCCGCGTGTACGGATACTCGCCTGGGCTTGCGATATCGCGATCAATGGCCTTGAGCGACTCGGCTGGCTGGTTGGGGCCGTAGCTGGGTTCGAGCACGAGCCCAGAGATGGTGACCGCGTGCGGGTCGACGCCGTCGAGTCCCGGTCCGGTGATGTTGGTCTGCGAGGTGGTCATGTGGTTGTGCTCCTGCCAGCCATCCGCCGCGGGAGCCCGCGGGCGGGGTTGTATACAGGGCATTGTAGGGTGAGAACAGAGTGCGAACCACTACGAAATAAAGCACTTGGCGAGGGCTAATTCCCTTGCTTTTCGGCCGAGGTCACGACGTAATCTGAGCCGGTAGTGTCATCGCCGAACATGCCGTGATTTAACGCGCGTCCGGGATTTGTACCAACGGAAACATGCCCCCCATTGTCAACTCCGTCGATTCCTACAGAGTAAAGAATAAACGGCAGCCTTCGCCTGCTGAGATTTTCATCCAGCTTGTAGATCCAAGACCGACCATCGACGCTGTACACGTCAGGGGGCAATTCCTCGAGATACTCAGGTACTAGATCATCAAGGTGTACAGGATAACGTCCTGTTTCATACGCAAAGCACTCAATGGCTAGCAACATGTGAACTCCAGCACGCACTGTCTCACGTCTATCGAAGAGATCACCAAGAAACCATATCTCATTCGAGAAAGTCGCCGAGTCAAGCGGGTTCGTTGCTTGCACAACCTTCATCATATCCGGTTGGATGTATGCCCACTTGTCATATCGTTTGTGCCGAGGGAGAGTAAGGAAATCTGCAAATTCACCGTAGCGATTATCAATCTCATCCGCAATCGAATCCCACTTAGGCATCCAGAGAGATTGCATGTTGTGTAGCCAGTGGTTGCCCTTCATTCTGGGCTGTGTTCCTGCAAACTCTGTGTGTACAAATCTCCCACTATCGGAAAAGTAACGTCGAGTGGTATGAAGAGCCCACAGCCGTTCAACGCCAATCACCTCAGCTGGATCTCTGGCTCTCTCTTGCCGTGCAACGATCTGCCTCATACTGCATGCAACATCGGACGGAATGCCCCGAACGATATCTGATTGCAATTGATCATAAAAAAGCTCTGAAATTGCACAGCCAACAAGGTAATCTATAAAGATCGACTGGGATTCAAGGTGCTGACCGAGTGCCATCCCCTGTTCCATTGCGAGAAGATAACGCCGCCAATCTCCTCTCGACGAAGCCCTTGCCGCGGACGCACGCAGAGTTCTGGCAACAGACCGCATCTTGCCATGAATCGCAAAGTCGATCAATTCGCCATCTTTAGCATGTTCATCTATTGGGCGAATCGAAACATGGCTCGCTGCGACGCGATCGAGTAGCTCTGTAATCCCAACAACATCCAACTGACGCACGGCTCGTTCGGCGAGCAGCTTTGCCTGGTTCAGTTCATCGAGTATCTCATCCCAAGGGCGGTTCGTCGAGTGAAACTCTTCACTGGCTAGACTCAACGCATAGTCGTAATCAGTGATCGGCAAAAACTCGTATGCATATCCATTGCCCAAGTCATACCAAGGCCGGCCATCCTCTGTTTTTAATCCAGAGAGCATCGCCTCATGCAACTCACCGATTTCGACAAGAAGAGGCCATATATCATCACCTGAACCTCGCCGCAATCCCTCGTTAATTTCGCGCACCTGCTTTGCGTAAACTACATCTGAACTTGGCTTCAGAGTATATGCGATCCATACCTCAAGCCCGACCCACCCGAGAGTGAGCAGCACGATCACAACAACCGTCGTCAGGATCGGACGGAACCTTCCTGGGGCGTGCTTGTGGCTCCCCACTGTTACTCCTCGACCTTATAAAGCGAGGGGTGGTTCATCACGTAGTCTGTGCCCGCGTGCTCTGGTTCGAGGGCGCGAGTCGCAGATGATTCGTGGTGGGTGCCCCCGTTGTCGATGCCGTCGCGCCCGACGCCGTAGAGGATGTACGTCCTGCCGAACTCGTCTGGCTCTTCGAGGCGTTTGTAGTTCCAGAGTTCGCCATCTGGGGCGAACCAGTCGATGGGCACTTCTTCGATGTACTCCGGAACAAGATCGGCCAGTTCACGAGGGGGTCCACCGTGCTCGAATCTGTATAGCTCGATCGCGACAAGCAACTCATGACCAGGCTCTCGAAGTTCGAGATGATCGAACCCAATAAGGAATGTTCGGATCGAGATCATCTCAAGAAACCGGTCCATCACAGGTAGAGCTTCATCATAGAGAGGTATTATCCCACTACCTTCTTTGGCTTTGATCTCTGGCCTATTCGACGGCGGCATCATCGCGATGCGCTCAAGCGCGGCGTACCGCTCCTCGTAGCCGCGGCGAACCGTCCGCCAACGCGGCATCGTGATTGCCTTGAGGTTGTTCGTCCAGTGGTGAGGCTCATCCCACTTGAATCGGATGCCCATCATGCTGGTGACGACCACACGCCCGTTCTGATCAAACACCTCCTGCATTTGATCGAGAAACACCAACTGATCTGCTTCATACACCACAGACTTGGGCGCGCCGTTCTTGAGTTCATTTTCTAAATCAAGTAAGCGAGCAGCATACTCAGCTGGTATCCGCTGTTTGACAAGATCCTCCCGCAACGCTGTCGACACATTATCTTGAATTGCAATCCCAGCAAGCGAACCGATCATGCCCGGCTGATACCTCAGCGCCCGACCGATGGCCAAACCGTGACCGTACGACCTGAGATACTCTTCCCAGTCGCTTCGGTCACGACAGAGCATCATCTTCGCACGGATGCCCCTAGACAGGCTTCGTGCCAGACTCATCATTCTCTGATAAGGCATCATCCCACTGTCGAGTGAGCTATCTGGCCATTCTGCGATAAACACATCAGAAGACACCAACCGGTCAAGTTCTGCGGTGATACCTAGCTCATCAAACATACCGATCGTTTCGAGCGCCCAGTCAGTCGTGACATCCATCAGACGATCTGCTTCTTCATCTGATTCTACATATAGATCTAGATAGGACTCACGTGTGTAATCTGGTGAGATTAACACCAAATAAAAGGAATAGTCTGGCCGCCCCTGATACTCCGCCTTCTCGTCGTAGTACGACTCGACATGCTCCTTGTGAGCCTCACAAGCTCGCACAAGCGCATCCCAGCCGTTCGGACCCGTGCCAGGCTGCCAGGCCTCGGCGATCTCTCGGATCTGTGCGCCAAAGTTCTCCTGGATCGCCGGCTTGGACGACTTCGCGTAGTACACCTCAAGCCCCACCCACCCGGCGGTGAGCAGCACGATCACAATAGCCGTCGTCAGGATCGGGCGGAACCTGCCCGGCCTGCGTTGAAATTCTAATACTCGCATTGCAGACAGTATAGTGAACGCTACTCGTCGCTCAGGTAGTTGATGATGTAGTCCGTGCCCGGGGCGCCGCTCTGCAAAGCCCCCACCCGGTTGCTCTCGTGCGGCTGACCCTCATTGTCTTCACCATCGGCGCCAATGGAGGAGAGCAGGTAGTCCCTCC
>WUAK01000153.1 GCA_009827205.1 Phycisphaeraceae bacterium
GGCAAAGAACTTGCGTTTCAAAGCGAAAGCGTTCGAGAGAGTGACGAGTCACCATCTGGGGCTTGATGACCTTGAGCGCGACGGTTCGTCTCGGCAGGCTTTGTGTGGCTTTGTACACCACGCCCATGCCGCCTTCGCCGATCTTGTCGATGACCTCGTATGGACCGATCTGGGTCGGAGAGGGGATGACATCACTCAAGCCGGAATGATCAGATAGAGGCTGGGTGTGATCGGAAATCTCTGAGGGAGACTCGAGGTGCTTTAAGAGCGATTCGACTTCCGAGCGGAGAGTCGCGTCTTCAGCGCACGCCTTATCGAGGTAGCGATCGCGTTCGGCAGACGAGAGATCCGCTGCCTCGTCGAGGATCCTCTTAATCTCGGATTGGCGATCGGACTCGCTCACTCGGCGTCTCCGCCTCCGAGCTCGCGCCTCATGAACGCCTTGGCGTATTTCCAGTCGCGCTGGACTGTGCGTGTGGTCACACCAAGCACCTCGGCAATCTGAGGCTCAGCCATACCGAGGAAGAAGCGGAACCGAACGACCTCAGCAGAGCGAGGATCGCTGTTCTCAAGTTTGGTGATGAGTTTGTCGAGAGCGACGACATCGCTGATGGGCGCATCCCCTGCGACCTGGATGTCATCCAGAGGAACGCGCTCACGGTCGCCGCCTCGTTTGAGCGCGTTGCGTCTGCGCGCGGCATCGATAAGGATCTCACGCATAGCACGGCTGAACGCGCCGTAGAGGTGCCGGCGATTCTCGAAGTCGACGTTCTCTTGCCCAAGCACCTTGAAGTACGCCTCGCCAACAAGCGCTTCGGCATCGGGCGTCTGAGAGCCCACGTATCGCTTCTGATGCTCGGCTATATGCCGAAGAGTCTGGTAGACCGCGTCTACGAGCTTGTCACGGGCTCCGGATTCGCCGACGCGAACCTTGTCGAGGAGTTGTGTCACGAAGTGGCCGTCTGAAGTGGGAGATTCGAAGTCTGCCATGCCCAAGGCTCCTGCTGGTTGTTGATCACAAGACCGCTGGTCTCACACTGAGTATCCGCATTCTGGCGCGTGCCGCGACAACAGCGTTACTTACCCGAACCGAACCCGATCGAGTCAGTTGATTTTACGAGGATTTGTCAAGATCATGGACCCATAGCTCCCCATTTCGTGGACAATTGTCGCGTCACCAAGCCGTTCCCGGATAGCTTCGAGACAGCCGAGAAACGGTGGGGGGTGTTTCGGGAGGACTTCTTGCGCGATCCAATAGCCAATAACCTGGTAGCGGTCCTGCTCTGGATCGTTTCTGGTTTGCTCACAGCGGGGTTCTCGAGCACCGTCTCCGCACAGGATGACTCCTTCGCGCCAGCTCCCACAATCACAAACTCGCTGCTCGGGGTCTCGTCTATACAACTTGTCGATCTCGACGGCGACGGTGATCTCGACACGCTCGCTACCAACGGTAGCGGAAGCCAGCTTATCTGGTACGAGAGTGACGGCAACATTCGCACCGAGTTCACAAAGAGCCATGTCATCGACGGGAATATCCCCCATGCAATCTCGGCAACCGCCGCGGATGTTGATGACGATGGCGATCTGGACATCATCGCGACATCGACAGCTGGTTCGGGCCAGGTCATCTGGTATCAGAATCAGGGCGGGCTGCCACCGGTGTTTACACCGATGTTGCTTGGCTCTGATAGCACGGGCGACATTGGTGGTAGAGTCAACGCTGCGCGCGCAGCTGATCTAGACGGAGACACCGACACCGATGTGGTGGTGTCGTTCTATGTCAATCAGGTGCAGACGCAGGGGCACGTGGTATGGTTCGAGAATGACGGTGGTGTGAACCCGAGCTTCACCCGGAACCCGTTGCAGTCGGCAACCGGGACACTCGAGAACATCAGTGATATCGAGATCGGAGATCTCGACGGCAACGGTTCACTCGATATCGCGGCTGTATCAGAAACTCCTGGCATTCTTTCTGGACGAAACCGTGTTGTATGGTGGGCCAACAACGGGGCTGCGAATCCATCATTCCAGATCAGTACGATCGACACGGGTTTGTCAGACCCGATCTCGCTTTCCCTCGCAGATATTGGCGGGAACGCAGCTCTAGACCTCGTCGTGGCAGCGCCCGGCAGCAACGCGGTAGCCGGGTTCATCAACAATGGTGCAGCAATACCTTCCTTTAACATCGCATTCAATCTGGTACTCAATGACCCGAGATCGGTTGAATGCACCGACATCGATATGGACGGTGATCAAGACATCGCGGTCGCGCTCGGAACCGACCTCGTGGCGACAATCTTCGAGAGCGATGGAGCATTCAATCCGGGGTACTCACAGAGGCAGTTGATTCCAGCGACCGCGTTCTGCAATGACATCGCGATCGGGGATATCGATGGGAACGGGAAACTCGATCTCGCGCTCTCGTTCGCAGGAGCAGGCCGGATCGAGAGGTTGCAGCAGGTTACGCCTATCCAGAATCTCGACTCTGGCTCAGCGCACGCGACATTCGATCAAGCCGTGAATCAGGCAACCAACGGTGAGTCGTTGCTCATCGACAGCGATCGACTCACTCGAGATCCGATCATTGACCTATCTGGCAAAGGCCTGCAGCTTGTGAGTGACTCGGATTTTGTGCTTGGTGACCAGTCGGACATTCATCTCGCCGACGGGGCCTCAATCAATGCTCAGTCAGGCCAGCCGATTGGGGTTGATGGGAATGTAGCTATCCCGTCGAACTCCGCGGTTACATTCGCGGGTGATGCCGGGATTGGACTGAGAACATCACTCGGTGTTCCGCAGAATTCGTTCCTTCTTGCCGCGACTGACTTTGACTACAACGGCAGGCGTCGGTTCTCTCGCAATGTCATCGATGGCGATGCTTCGCTCGGAATGTTCGCAAACCTCATAGGAAGACCGATTGCCGCCGAGCAGATTGCGCTTGGCGATGAGATCGGGTTCGCGGTCGTCGGAGATGAAGCGGGGGGACCAAATACAGCAAACCCCGCGGCGTTAGCTGTGTTCGCAACCGATGCGGGTTCTCCCACTGGTTGGACTGGTTATCCGGTGGACAACTCTGATCCTGCAACGCACGGCCCTATCGCGGTAGGGGATCTGAACGGTGACGGCATCGAAGACATCGCAACGATTCGAAACTATCAGGGGATCGATCAGCTACGCATTCATCTCGGTCAGAATGCGCCGTTGCCTACATTTCTGACTACAACCGGCTTCACGGGACAATCGGCGCAGCACCTCGTCGCTGCGGACCTCGATTTCGACGGTGATCTCGATCTTGTGACCGGGCAGGGGTGGTTCCGAAACAACGGAGCCGCGGTCCCCGCGTTCGCATTTGTCAACTTCCCCGTGGTGGCTGCATTCGATTCATTCGGTGTCGTTGTGTCAGACTTCGATCTCGACGGCGCTCGTGATGTAATAGTCCACTGCGAGAAAGTCAACGCGTTAGGTGTTCGGATTGGGTACTCGCTCTACGTGCTTTGGAGCGATGCAAACCCGGCTCCTGGCTTTACCCCCATCCTCATTCAGGAACGTGATCTGGTTGCCAGCGGAGAATGCGATGGGATCACCGATTGCTACCCCGTCGTCAATATTGAGCTCGCTGGACTGAACACGCTCAGCCGTGAAGATCAGAATATCGATGGCTATACAGACTTCTTCATGAGCGAAGACGACGGGATCACCCTCTTTACGAACCTTGTCGATAGTCCGCCTGTGTTCACGCCAACGGGAGTCTCAAGCGACGCGAAGTACTGCAATGTCACTCCGGTCGATGCGGATGGGGATCAAGACATCGATCTGTTCGCGGCTTCGCAGCGAGACTCGCGGGTAGACCTCTTCGAGAACACCGCTGGACAGCAGTACGAGCGGGGTCTCGCGGTAAGACCGGTGCTGCGCGCGACCGATGTTGCCATACTCGATACAGACAGCGGGGGTGTGTCAAGGCTCGGCTTGATCGCGACAGGTTGCGATCGGGTTGAAATCGTTGACTATGATCAGCCATCGATATTGGCTGCTGGTCAGAATGCTCAAGTTGACGTGCTGGGCCAGTTTGTCATTGACAACGCAACAGTCTCGCTTAGCGATTCGTTCATTTCATCAATTGCGACCCTGGTCGTCGCGCCAACGGGCCGGCTCGAAGGCAAAGGGACGATCTTTGCGAATGTTGAGAACGCTGGCGTAGTGAGCCCGAACGAAATTCTCGATATTGCGGGCTACTTGGCTCAGCGCAGCCCGTTGTTCCAGGACGAATTCGGCTCGATCGAGATCCGTCTCAACGACAAATTCAACACTGATCTGATCCGTGTCGGGACCGTTGTTGGGTTGGGAGGCGGGTTGAATGTCAAATCGAGTCCCAACTTTGTGCCAGACCTGAGTCAGCCCTTCCAGGTGATTCTCGCAGATGACATTGATAACGCTACGCCGATCTTCGATGTCGTTTCCATGCCCAGAATCAACGTGATCGATCAGGGGCTGCCCGTGCCGGGTTCGCTGGTGCCTGAATACATCGATATACCCGGTGGTTCTATCGTGCAGCTGATCCCGTTGACTGTTCCGGAGTTGCTTCTCGGGCGGGACGATTTCTCCGCGATCGCGACACCTTCAGATGCAGTCGTTTTTGATATCACAGGCGGACCTGCGGGAGAGCCAGACGGGTTTGCAGATACCGTGATCGCGTACCCCCAAATTCCAAACCAAGCGCAGGGGGGAATCGCGGTATTCATTGGTGGGCCTGGTGCGAACAGCGACTTCGATTTCCAGTCGCTTCAGTTATTCACAGACGAGATTGCGAACAGGCCGGTGGCGGTAGAAGCGGGGGACTTCGACGGTGATGGCAAGCCCGAGATCGCAATGGGCAACTCGCTCAACTTCAACGAGTCGTTCGTGTACATTCTTGAAGCAGACTCATCTCAGAGCATCCCGGTCACAGTCTCTCAGCTGCCACCTTTGGAGTTGAGGGCGGGGGGGCTAATCCAGGACATCGCGGTGGGCGACTTCATGCCGCAGGGACAGAGACCGAGGTTCGTTGGCGGTTCTCCCATCGGTCTTGTGGTGCTGACTGACTACGAGGATTCTGGAGTCGCGACCGCGGCAGTCAGCACCGGGCCAAGCTGGGACAGCTGCGATGTCGATGTGTGTGACGACCCGGACAGCGTGGACCCGATCGATGTCGATGGTGCTGCGGCGACGCTTATCGAGGGCTACGTCGCGACTTCTAACGACGACGACAAGGTCGTCGTGGCATCGAACCCGTCTTCAAACCCTGGTGCGTTCATAGAAAACAGCTACGACGTCGGAGATGCGCCCACCGAGGTTCGGGCCGACGATCTTGATAACGACGGATTCGCTGACATCGTGGTCATCAATGAGGCCGACGGCACAGTTTCCGTGCTCCTAAACGTCCTCGATGGCGGCGCGGTAGGGGGGCGAAGCTTCAGCGACCAAATCGTGATCGACCTTCGCAACGACGTGTCCGATCCGGACCCCCTGCCGAGTTCCGTAGCGCTCGCGGACCTCGATGACGACGGCGACCTCGACATCGCGGTGGTCTCAACAAACAACGCTGACGAGCGGGTTGTGCGTCAACTTCTGAATTTGTTTGTCGAGACCGGTGAAGTCGCGTTCAGCGATCCTGAGGATCTCCCTGAGCAGCCTGCCGGGGTGCCCCTGCTCGTTCGTGAAGGCGATCTCGAGGGCAACGCCGGTGCGACCGAGTTGAACGATGACCTGGTTGTTTACATCGATCCGAATGCCAGCCCGCTCCCACCCGCGATGATCATGGGCTTCTTCGAGCACACAACCATTACCTCGGACAGCAGCACGCCCTGCCTGCCCGACGTGAACGGCGACGGCATGCTCACCCCAACGGACTTCACCGCGTGGATCAATGCCTTCAACAACAACCTGTCCGGCTGCGACCAGAACCAGGACGGCCTTTGCACTCCCACAGACTTCACGGCGTGGATCGCTAACTACAACGCCGGCTGCCCGTGATGGTCTCTGGGCTCGTGTAAACGAAAGTGCCTAAGCATAAAAAAGACCGATAATATATGTTATGTTAAACAGGATGTCCTCAGGAGCTCGTAAATGCGAATTCGCTGCAGCGACTGAGATCACCCGCCGACAAGCTTCGAGACTGCTGCAAACACAACACGCGGCGCCTCGACCTGTCGCCCCGCGCCCTCCTCGCAGCGGAGTTCGAACTCCACCGAGTCCTGCTCAAGGGCCTACTGCCCGAGCGGCTTGAGTACTCGTATCCTCGCGTTTCGGAAATGAACCTCTAGTGGCTCTTGGAGATCGCCTACGCCATGAACCTGGAAGCCGATATGCCCTTCCGTATCGGTGGCATCAAGCATCTCCGCAGCAGGCACACCGTTCAGCCAGGTGCGGATCACCTCCCCTTTGGCGACGACGCGGATCTCATTCCACTCACCCGATCGGAACGCGCTTCGCGCATACGGCGACGCATGCAGAGGATGTAACCAGCCCCGACGGGCCTCGTCATACACGCCTGCCGTGAAGCGTCGATCACTCGGATCAAATTCAATCTGGTACCCACGCAGGTTGCCCGAACGGTTATCGACACCGCCTACAACCTGGCTGCGGATCTGCACGCCGCTGTTCAGCCGCGGATTTGATTTAGCCTCGTAGATCAACTCGAAATCTGAAAACATGCGTGTTGTAGTATAAAACGTGTTAGGCGAATCAGGAACCGATCTGCCGACCAGTTTACCGTCGGCCATCTCGTAGCTCGCCTTTCCGCCGCTGTTTCTCCAGTTGCTCTCTTCATC
>WUAK01000154.1 GCA_009827205.1 Phycisphaeraceae bacterium
CCGGCCCCAGCCGTAGGAGAAATCGCCGCCTGTTCTCTTGAACCCGTTGTCGTTCTTCGATACATACACGCGGTCCGAGCCCGCGGACTGGAAGACGATCGAACCTCGGGCGATGCGCGGAAGGATGCTCGCTGCGGTGGCATCCGGATTCGCCGCAGCGCTTGGGCTGCCGAGGATCGCGGTCAGGTGGATCGGGATATTTCCGGTTTCATCAATACCGAGCAGGCTTGTCTCTTTCTGGTCGATCTGACGCTCACCGAGACCGGTGGACTGGAGGTATACAGCATTTTGGGCCCAGTAAAAGTGGGTTGGCTCAGTGCCAGCAGTTGAACGAAGCTGAGCAAAGTCTTCCAGGTCAGATTCGGCGGTCATTTCTGGCCCTAAGTCATTTTCCGCCCATGCGAGGATGGGCATGCCCCACGCGTCGATGACTTCGGGGATCTCAGCGTGGTCGCTGTTGCCGGTGACGCCGCCCTCGACGGTCGCGTAGTCCTTGGGCTTGGGGGTGAAGTAGCCCTTGGCGCTCTCACCGATGTTGACAAGCGCGGGATCGACCTCGATCTCGCCCGCGACTGTGGGTCCGACCTGCAGCGCGCTGCTGCTCGTAATTCCATTATTCGTGACGGGGCCCCCGACGAGGTCGAGCATGATGTTCTGCATCTGCGAGAACCCACGGGTGATGTTCTGCTCGTCGCCCATCTCTTCCGGGGTGAAGTAGCCCGGGGCGCGGCCTTCGTCGATCTTGAACTGCTCGACGGAGAGTGTCAGGTCCTTGACGAGCGAATCGGTCGAAGCCTTCTTGGCCAACTCACGCGCGAAGCCCAGCGCGGGGACCGTGATCCCGATGACGACCGCGATGATGGTGATCACGACCAGCAGCTCGATGAGCGTAAAGCCCGGTCGGCGGATGGTGTGTGTTGACGTGCGCGCTGCCGCCTCGCGTTTCATAACCGGACTCCTGCTGGTGTTGCCCGGGCTCATCGCCGGGCGGATGGGCTGCCTGTCTTAGGACACTATTCGCGGCCCGATGCCGGTGTGTTCTGGACCCGGCACCAAACGGATCCCGGTGTCTTTACACCGGGTCACTGACAAGTATACGGGAAATCAGCTAGAATCCTCCGTAATCCCCGCTCGGGGGCCCGAAACGGGGACTTTCGTGTCGAATACCAGCCAGATCTCAGTGCTCAAGCCTTCGGAATCGGCTTACAAGGCTGCGGCGGCGGCGTTGGCTCGGGGTGAGTTGGTCATCCTGCCGACCGAGACTATCTACGGCGTATTCGGCGATCCCGAGAGCCAGCAGGCGATCGAGGGCATGACCAAGATCTTTGGTCCGGTCCCGGTTTCACTCGCCGGCTGGCATGCGCCGAGCCTTGAGCTCGCGCTCGAGCGCGCGAACGTCACCCACCCGGTGCACCGCCGGATGCTGGAGCGCCTGCTGCCTGGTCCCGTGGGGTTCATATTCGAATCCGGAGATTCTGTGCGCGTGCCAGACAACGCCGCGGCGCTCGCGGTGCTGCAGACCGCACACGACGCGGGGCACACGAACATCTTCTCAATCGGTCTCATGAGGGATGACTTCGGAAAGGGTGACGAGATCGAACCGCTGCTGAAGAACGACTCGATCCGCCAGCAGCTCACCGACGCGGGTGTCACGGTCGTCATCGATGTGGGCCAGACAGCGCTAGGCCGACCATCGACAATTCTGAGGTTTACAAACGACGGCGGGTACGAGATCACCCGCGAGGGACCGGTCGGTGAGCGTTTCATCTCTGAACAGCTCCGCCGAAGACTCCTCTTTGTGTGCACGGGCAACACGTGCCGAAGCCCGATGGCAAGTGCGATCGCGGTGCGCGTGCTGCTCGAGCAAGGGGAACCGGAAGACCTCTTCGAGGTCAGCTCCGCAGGAACGATGGCCGCCACAGGTGCACCGATGACACCCGAGGCTGCCCAGGCGCTGCGAAAGCTTGGCTACGAACCCGATTCGCACGAATCGAAGCCCGTCACAGCAGCCGATGTACAGCGAGCAGACGAGATCTATGGGCTCACACGCTCGCACGTGAACGCCATGAAGGACGCTTTCCCTGGCGCGGCCTGGAAAGTCTCGCTGCTCGACCCGGACGGCAACGATATCCCTGACCCCATCGGGCTCCCGGCGAGCGTATACGATGAGACGTGCAGGACACTTGAGTCGTCCATCCGCAGTCGCCTGGTCATGCCCAGTGCAGGGGCCGAGCGACAGGAACGAGGAGCCGGGGCATGAACGTCGCAATCGGTGCTGATCACAGAGGTTCGGACATCACCGACAGGCTGACCCAGTTCCTCGGGGAGCAGGGGCACACTGTTTCCCGTCACGGCTCAGTCGACGGCGAGCCCTGCGACTACCCAGAAGCCGCGTTCAAGGTCGCCTCTGAGGTCGCCTCGGGCAAGGCCGATAGAGGCGTTCTGGTGTGCGGCACCGGTATCGGGATGTCGATCGCGGCGAACAAGGTCGCGGGTGTCCGAGCCGCGGTTGTGCACGACGAACTCACCGCTCACCTGTCTCGTGGACACAACGACGCGAACATCGTCTGCCTCTCCGCTGATCTCTTGGGAGATCGCGCGATGGAGAAGATCGTCGAGGTCTTTCTGAACGACGAGTTCGAGGGCGGGCGCCACGCGAGGCGGATCTCAAAGATCAACGCGATCGAGGCCGGCGCCGAGCCTTCGTCCGTCGAGGCGTAAGCACACACCGTTCTCTACTGATCAGCAGGCTTGTGCGGCGCGTCGTACACGAGTGTCGCGTTACCCGCCGTGATGACGATGTGCCCATCGAGCAACGCAACGCTCTCCGGCTCGTGGAGCAAACGAAGGTCCGCGTGTCCGAGCAGAAGCCCGGACCTGGCGTTGAGCAGCGACAGCGTGTACACAGATCCTGATTCGAAATGCGGTGCGCCGTCGACATCGAGCATCGCGAACACATCTTCGCCGCGGACGGGCGGCAGCACGCGCTCAGCACCTGCTGCCGCATCTCCGCCTACGAGCGAGCCCGACTGATCGAACACGATCATCCCCCGGTCGGTCACAAAGACCACCTCGCGATCGGCGCCCTCGTATAGCGAGATGAGAGACGACCCGCCCACGCGTGAAAGATCCTCAAGCGGCGCATCGCGGAGTTCGCCCGAATCCATGTCGATCTGCCAGAGCTGTCTGTCCGGGCCCAACACGACAGCGCGACCCTGCACGAGCCAGGCATCACCTGTAAGCCGAACCGCCGGGTCGTTGATCGCCCAGAGCTGCGTTCTGCGCTTCGGATCGCTAAACACAACACCAGCGTCGAGCCCGACGAGAATGCGCCCGGATCTGTCCGTCCGCACCCAGCGGAACAGGCTTGTGTGCCCGTCATCAAACTGCAGCGGTTGCTTGGTCTCTATGTCGTAAGACGCAACCAGCGGGACCACACCCGCGGCTTCGCCCGCGAGCGGATCCGCGGGCCGCTCACCCCCGAGGACAAGCACGCCCCCAGAGAGCGATGCTTCGTACACCACCGGGACATCGAGAGTCGCCGCCCAAACGGTGTCCCCTCGCACACGGTCGAAAACCGCCGACCGACCCGTGCGCTCAACGAGTGCAACGTGGCGATCTCCCAGCACGACCATGATGTCGCTCAGCCTGCTCGGTCCGTCGAGTGGAGTTTCGACGAGTCCTGTGCGTCGGCGGTCTGGCTCATCTTCAAACAGATCCCCGAACGGCGGCGTACGCCAGCGCGTCTGCCCCGTGACGGTGTCGATCATCTCAAAGCTTGCCTCGGCTGAGCCTCCCCAGAGCAGCAGCGCGCTCGATGGTTGGAGCTGAACGAGCGACACGCTCGTTCCCGCTGGGGCACTCCGGGACCAGATCGGCGCCAACGCTCCGGGTACATCCGCGGCTACAACCCTCGGATCGAAACCGAGCTCTTCGGTTGCTTCGCCCTCGATGCCGAAGAGCGCCAACTGACCGGCTTCCCTTGAGTACAGCATGAGGTGGTCACGCGGCACGGAGCCTTTCGAGCTCAGGGGCTCCACAATCGACCACCCGATGAGCGCCTGACTCATCCGCTGGACTTCGAAACCCACTCGAGGCAAGCGCGAGATCCCCGCAAGACGCTCTGCGAGCATCTCAGATAACTCCGCCGCGACGATCGGTTCACCGAAGTACGTCAGTCTGATCCCGGGTCGCTGCTCGAGCACACGGTCGAGTGCCTGACTCGCCGCGAAGAGCCGGTCCGCCTCTGCCAGCGAGCGCACGAGCCTGCCAGCGATCTCTCCTGTGATCTGCGACGCGGGCTCTCGCCTGCTGGACATCGACCCGAGTGCATCGAGAGCGTTCTCAAGCGAAGCGATCGAGCGATCGAGCCGACCTGCGGCTGTGTGCGCATCGCTCGCGGCAAGAAGCGCCTCTGGCGCGATACGCGAAACCGGGTACCGCCTGGCGAGCGACTCCAGAGACTCGGCGCTTGCGCGCTGCGGATTAGAGGTCAACGAGTTGTAGAGCTCGCGCGCCTGTGTATCGAACTCGGAGTATGCACGAGGGTGGTCGCGCACAAGCGCACCGAGTGCGTCTCGCGCAGCAAGCTCGGCGCGCTGGCTGTGACGACCCTGCGTGTGCTGCGCCGAGGCGAGTGAATCATCGAGCAGGATGGACTGGTACGCCTGCGCCGCGTCCTCCCACTCTCGCTGGAGGCGTGCGAACCGGGCAAGCTCCATGAGATACCCGACACGCTGGTCGGGGCGGCTCGCGGCTTGTCCGAGACGCTCAATCAACTCGCCCCGCTGCCTGGGTGAGATCGTCTGCGCCTCGACGAGCGAGCCCCTCCGGGCAAGATCAGCGGTCAGCATCGCAGAGAGCGACGCGAACAACCGGTCGCGCGCGACGCGTGCGCGCTCCGACTCGCCGAGACGATCGATCGACGCGAGCGCCGAGTCTGCAGCGTCGGCGATACGCCCCACCACGCCTGCTCGGTACGCAAGCTCCGCGAACGTGAGCGCAATGTCGGGGTCGTCGGGCGATTCCTCCATCCGGCGCATCAGGGTTTCTTCAGCGGTCGGCCAAGGCAAGTAGGTATGAACGAATGAGCCGTCGGCGACAATCAGCTGATCACCGAGCGCCGTCGGCGCACCTGGGTAATCAAGATCGATGTCTGTGCCGGATTGATCTGGCCTCGCCGGGTCGATCAGCCTTGTGCCCGAATCTGTCGGGACGAGCAGTTTGTTGCCCACGAGCCTGACTCTTCCACGTGCGCGCTCTTCTGAATCGAGGATCTCGGCGGGCTCTGCCGAAGCGATCTCGTCGATCGGGAGTGTTGTGAGTGAAGCGCCGACACAGATGAGGCGATCGCTCGATCGGAGGATGTAGTCGGGCCAGCCCAGGCTAGACGCCTCGCGCTCTGTGATGAGTTCGCCCGAGAGCCTGTTGAATACCTGTACCGAGAGCTGATCAGGCGCGAGCACGATGAGCCGATCACCGACGATGATCGGCGCGGTCTGCTGCCAGGGCTGACGGTTCGATCCTGTGTAGCCCTCCTCGCCGCCCAGCCTGCGGATCCATACCGGCTCGCCTGAGTGCGCATCGAGTGCTGCGATGACGCCCAGCGGGTCAGAGCGGAAGATCACGCCCTCGCGCTCGACCGCCAGGTGCGCAATGCGCTCGATTCTCTGGCTCGGAGCTACGCCAGCGGTGCCGAGCAGTCTCGCCCAGCGAAGCTCGCCTGTGTAGAGATCGAGCCCGACCATGTGCGTGCTCATGACGCGCCGCAATGGTGAGAATTGAAACAGGCTGCACACCGCTGTATCGCCCACGATGATCGGCTGGCTGCTGAAGTTTGCCTCGTGCCACTCTCGCTTGAGCGCAGAGGGCACGACGGACCAGAGCCGCTCGCCCGTATCGATCGAGAGCGCATTGAGTCGCGGCGCGGTCAGCCTGTTGCGCTGATCCGTCTCGTGCGTGATCGCCAGAGCAACTCCCCCGGCGATCGTGACAGCTGAAGAGTCCTCGGCGTTGGGCTCGTTGCCTCTTCTGAAGTTCACGATCGCGGCATCAATCCCGGCGCCGTTGCGATCGCTCTCGGGTGAGAACCTCCACACACGCTCGAGCGTCACCCGGTCCCACGCGGTCACCTGTTTCAGGTCATTGACGAGAACGAGGTCACCCGCGAGCACGGGCACGAGCCACGGCTTTGGCTCGCCTGAACTCAGGCGCTGCCCCCTCAGGAGCGACGCCCCGATGAGGTTGCCTTCGCTTGAGTCGGCGATGCTCGCGGATCGCAGAGGCCTGGGTAGGAGCTTGCCCGGCGAGAACGCGGGACCAGGCTCAGCCAGGCCTGTGCTCCTGATCGTCGCGGCTCTGGGCCTCTCAACGAACTCGAGATCATCCTCGGTAATCTCGTCCGCGAGACCGGCTTCGTCCGCGAAGCGCAAAGCAAGAGTCTGCAGGCTCTCCTGCCCCGCCAGCGGAGCGATGCGCGCCAGCAAGCGCGCGCTCCGCCTTGCGATATCTGAGCCCGGCTTGCGATCAGGGTGGCGATCGAGCTGCTCGATCATGCGCGAGGCGACATCAAAGTCGGCCGACTCGTACAACCGTTCGGCGAGTGTGAGCGCTGCATCGGCGCCGCTGCTCGTCAGAAGCTGTGAGCGCTCGACGCGCCCGATTTCACCCTCGCCCAGCAGCCGCTTCGCGAGCGGCTCCTGCACAATCCGGTAGCGCTGGAGCAGCGATTCGGAGCCGAGAAGCGCATCGTGGATCTCCGAACGAACGGAGTGGTAGAGCCTCGGATCTTCTGCGG
>WUAK01000155.1 GCA_009827205.1 Phycisphaeraceae bacterium
GTGGTATCGATCTGGCTGACCGCGCGCTCGTGCCCGTTAAGGGGCCAGGCATCGTCGTGCAGCTCGAAGTAGTTGAACACGCTCTGACCAGACACGCCGAAGCCTTGACCGTCGAGCACGTTTGCGACGCGCTGCATATCGGCGCCACCGAACGCGGCACCAAACACCGCCGACCTGACTGCTTCTTTGAACTCGTTCTGGTACTGGGCCGTGAAACCGAGCCCCGATGTCGTCGGATTCGTGACCCACGGGTTGTCGATGTAGATCTCGGCGATCGTGTGCTTGTCGATATGGCGGTTCTGGAAACGGTCGTTCATCGCGCGGACGAAGTCCTGCCCGGCCCCCCACTGAGGCGTCAGGCCCGAGTCCGTGAGGTACATCGTGGCATCCACGCGAAACCCGTCGAGGCGGTACTCGGTCAGCATCATCTCGATCGAGTCGAGGTAGTACTCGAACACGCCCGATCTGTCGAAGTCGGCCTGCGCTCCCCAGGGCGTGTCGACATGCGGCGAGTCGAAGTAGAGTTGCGTCCCGTCGAAGTCCCAAAGAAGATTGTCGGAGATGCTCACGTGGTTGGGCACGATGTCCAGCAGCACAGCAATCCCCTGCTCGTGCAGAGCATCGACCATTTGCTTGAAGTCGTCTGGCGTGCCAAGCTTGCTCTCGATCGCGTATGGCGTGATCGAGTTGTACCCACCAGAGAAGTCGCCCGGGAACTCGTGGATCGGGTTCACCATGACCGCGTTTACACCGAGCTCAGCGAGATGCGAAGCACGATCGGCAACGTCTACATATCGCGAGGGTGATGGCGCAAACCCGAACGGGTCATTTCGACCAGCAAATGTGCCTACGTGCAGCTGATACACCACCAACTCCTCAGCGGGCCTCGCGCTGAATTCGGGTGTCTGCCACTGGTAAGTGTCGTGATCGACAACAACCGAGTTGTAGTTGTCGGTGGGCACGAGCGCCGCAGCTCGGGGGTCGGCGTTCCAGGTCGAGTTGTTGAAAAAGTACTTATACATGTCGCCGGCAGATGCGCCCGGGACAAAGCCCACGAAGTGGTCTCCTACCTTGCTCAGCGGATTGGCGGTACTCCAGTTGTTAAACTCACCCCGCACAGCACAGGACGTACGCGAAGGTGACCAGACCTTGAACACGACGCCGCCTGAGACAGGGGTCGCGCCCACCGGCGCGTGATCGAGTGTTGCATAGTCCACCGAGAACTCGTTCGATGTCACGAGGGTGTCTGACATCCCAGAAGCGTTGTAGTAATCTGTGTCCGAACCGTCTGTAATCTCAAAGACGTAACCGAGATGAGTCGAGGCGGTTGTGGGGACGGTCGCCTGCCAGATGTCGTAAGGGCCGCGGCTGGCGACCTTGGACGCCGCCACCCATGCAATCGAACCATCGTCGACGCGGATCCGCGCGCTGGTGATGTCGTCGCGATAGGTTTGAAAGGTCACGCTAAACGATTCACCGCCCATAGGGACACGCGGTCTGCGGTCGTGGACGCCAATGTGCGACACGCCCGCCCACTGAACATTGTTGTCCTGCTGTGCTTGCGTACTGGCGGACAGACCGGCTGAAAGACCGCTTAGAAGCAGCAATAACGATGATCGCATGAGGTTACTCCTGAGGCTATACGAAGGTATCAGGGAGGCGGTGCCGGCTCAAGACAAACGATTGCCCAATCAGGACCGGTGCACGGCCCGGGCAGGATCACCCCATCGCCAACACCGTTCTGGGACCTCCTCGTCCTGTTGTGATCAGCAGCCAACGCTTAAGTAAATGGTTTAAGTGGCGAAGTCGGTGGTGAGTCGGCGCAAAACACCGCCCGCAACTCCTGGTCGAGTCGCGGGCGGTGCTATCTGCATGATGGGACCGGTGCCCTCGGGCGCCGGTCATGATTTTAGCAGCCGGCGTTGTAGTTGTTGACCCAAGCCGTGAAGTCGGTTGGAGTGCAGGCACCGTCGCCGTTCTGATCACACTCGGGAGCGTTGTTGTTGTATGCATTCACCCAGGCGGTGAAGTCGGTCGGCGTGACAGAACCATCACCGTTGACGTCGGCAAGGCAATCGCTGTTGCAGAGCGGATCACCTGTGAGGTCGCACGGCGCGCCGTTGCCGGCCCACTGTCCGGAACCGTCCAGATAGGCGAGCATCCAGCTGTTGATGTTCTGTGGGTGGAAGTTGAGGTTGACATCACCTGTGCCGTTGCCGCAGAGGTGGCAGTAGCTCATGATGGTGCCGGGCAGCTGCGAGCAGTCGCCGCCGCCGCAATTATCGATGTTGGACAGAGGCGATTGCTGGTGCGTGTGCGGTGCGCCAAAGTTGTGACCCCACTCGTGCGCGGTCACCATGAAGTCCCAGTTCTGGGTGCTCTGGTCCTGCAGCGGGTAGGGGAAGAAGCCGTTGAGGTTGGCTGAAAGCGCGTAGTCGAAGTCTTCAACACAGATGGCGCCGACGTAGGCAACACCGCCGCCGAGACCGCGACCCGAGAGGAAGTGGGCTCCCGCTCTATCCTCGCCGGTCATGTTGGCGTTCCAGTAATCCTGGAACTGGAAGAGCTGGTCCACAGTACTGCCGTTCTGGTTCCAGGGGTCCGGGTTGGTCCAGATCCGGAGGAAGGAGATGTTGAGGATGACGTTGAGGTCCTGCTCGTACACCTCGCTCACCGCACCGACGAGCATCGTTGCGTAGTCGGTCGCGTCGCCAACATTGCCGCCGAATAGGTCCGTGCGAAACTCGGTGTCGGTCTCGATAGCGACATCTGCGACGCGGCAAGGCGGGCTGCCAATGAACGAAACATTCGGCGTGCTCACGTCCTGAGTCCTGATTTCTTCTGGAACCGGGATCGCCTTGCACGCGAACTCGCGGAAGTTGATCGCGCCCTCAGGAAGCTCGGCCATGTTGTAGATGACGGTCTCGTTGTCCCCGTAGCTGGGGCCCGAGCTGATGACATACTGCTCGCCAAGCGTGTTGATGTATCCCAGAGTCATGTTCTCGCTGAACGCGATGTACACGAGTGAATCTGTATCCCCGGCGACTGTGCCGCCAAGCATGACAACGTTTGGCGCGTCCATCGTGCCGTTCTCGTTCAATCGCAGCGTCGCGTTGTCCTTCACGATGTGACGGCGCTCAAGATCGAGCGTGACGCGAGTGTCGAGATCGAGCGCGAAGTCGTGCATGATGACCGTGTCAGCGTCCCCGAGAGCCGTAAACAGATCGGTCGTCTCTGTGATCGCGGTGACGTTCTGTGTCGCAGAAGCGGCAGCCGCGAACGGCTCATCAACGGTGACGTGAACCGGATTGGGCGACGATGCCGCCATCAGGATCATTGCTGGAATCAGATGCATTGCTTTCCCCTTCGTAAGGCCCTACCCCCGCGGGGCCTTCAAATTAAACAGTGTCCTCTTCGTAAACCGGGCCTCAGCAGCCCGCATTGTAATTCGCTATCCAGGCCGTGAAGTCGGTCGGAGTGCACGACCCGTCAACGTTCTGGTCGCACTCGGGCAGGTTGTTGTTGAACGCGTTGATCCACGCCGTGAAGTCCGTCGGCGAGAGGTTCCCGTCGCCGTTGACATCGGGCAGGCACGGGTCCGGCGGGATGCAGGTCCCGTCGGGGAACGTGTCGCCGTCGCCGTCGCAGATGGTGTCCATGCCAAGCCATACCGCGTCCGGGATCAGGTTGCAATCCTCAGCGGACAGGATGACGCAGTTCGACGTCGTTGTGATGCAGCAAGCGCCGGTCGGCTGCGGGCAGTTCGTGTCAATACAGGTCGAACCAACACCGAGGAACGTGCCACCCAATGCATTCGCCTCGAGCTCGGTTACGTTCTCAACGCACGAGCCGTCGGGCAGGCACGCCGCACCGATCGGGCAGAGCGAGCCGTTGCACTCCGAGTCCGGGCCCTGCCATGTGCCAGAGATCAGGTCGCACTCTGCTTCGGTGAACTCGATGCAGTTGCCGTTGCTCAGGCAGCATGCGCCCGTCGGCTCAGGACAGTTGAACCCAACACAGTCTGTCCCGTCACCCTCGTACACGCCGCCCGCGGTGGCGCACTCGGCAGAGGTCAGATCGAAGCACTCGCCGTCGACGCAGCATGCGCCGGTCTGGGTCTCACACGTGAAGCTTGTCCACGTCGCCTGCAGCATCCAGTCGCCGGAGGGAGTGCACAACGCCGGGAACGACTGGAACGTGCTCCACCCGGGAGGGCAGCCAAGGCCGAAGCAGTCGATCGCGCTGATCCAGTTCCCGGTCTGCGACGCAACACCCGAGTTGTCCGTCAGCGGGAAAGCGTTCTGGTTCTGCGGCGGAGGCGTCAGGCAACCAGTACCCGATTGATTGTTGTGCTCGTCGATGCGCAGACCGATCGTGAACGTATTCGTCCCGCTCGTGTTCGTGATGAATATCTGCTCCGGGTCTCCGGGGTCAACGCTGAACGCGAGATTGACCGCCTGCGGCGGGCCGGGCGGGATCACGATGTGAGGAAGGATGATGTCGTCCGACGAGTAACTCGCTACGAGTGAGCCGGTGTTGGGCGCGCCGTCCCAGACCAGAATCGTCCACTCTGTGGTCGTCTGAACCGAAGTGCCTGCCGTGCCAACGAGCGCCTCGATCAAGTCGATGCGGATGGGGAACAGATTCGAAGGCAGCGTGTACTGCGCCGCCATGATCTCGTTTTCAACGAACCCTGCTTGCACGAGGTATGTGCCGCCAGCAAAGGTCTCGCTCGCGTGCGTGTTGACGAGTTGGCACTCGTCGCGGCCGGTCGGGCCGCGATCAGGGAGCGTGTCCGTGACCTCACCGAGTGAAGTCACACCAAAGACCTCGACCTTCGTGAGATCGATCTCTAGAGGGACTGGCTCAGGGCCCGAGGCTACAGCTTGGCCCGCCGCCATAACGAGCGACGTGGTGACAGCAAGCCGGACCGCGTCCGTGGCGTGACGAGTACGCATCAATGCTTCCTCCGGTGCGAGCACACCTTCCAAAGACCCATCGCCCCCCGACGATGAAGACCAGACTAACGGAAACCCGACTCCGTGACGACACTTTTTCCGGGATGCAATCCCCGCCTTCGCCTTTTATCGGCCTTATCCGGGGGTTTATTGAGCATTGACACAGAGATACACCGAGCACGCGCAAGAATCGTTGTGGCTTTGGTTGGCCTCTATAGAGCGGGTTGTATCGCACAGGACATCGACATCCGAAGCGCCTGCGTCCGGTCTTTAGTTACAACCCGCGTTGTAGTTGGCAATCCACGCCGTGAAGTCGGTCGGGGTGCACGAACCGTCGCCGTTCTGGTCGCACTCGGGCAGGTTGTTGTTGAACGCGTCTATCCACGCGGTGAAGTCCGCGGGCGTGAGCTGACCGTCGTTGTTGGTGTCGGCAGGGCAGTGAAACGGCGCCGGCTCATACTCGTAGATCCCACCCACATCTGCGCCCACTGCTCTGGCCGAGAATGCTACCACACCGTCACGAAGCAGCTTTGGAAACTCAACATCCGTTGCCATATATACCTCAGAGCCGTCTTGTTGTTGACTGAAATCAAACGGCAATGCTTCGGATATCACTGGTAGTACGCTGCCATCGGATCTATCAAGATATGCAAGCCTCTGAATCCAACGGTCTTCATTCGCATCGAAATAGTTGTACGCCAGCAGAACATCCTCTGATTCGGTTGTTGCGCCGTAGCGTGGCTGCCTGCAATAACCCGCAACCAGGTCGCCGGCGCCCGGGACTGGCATGCCATATATTGGCAGGTGCTCGACAGCACCATCAAAGCCGATGTGTATCGCTTCAATCTGATGATCGCACACATCGCCATCTAGGTACGCGATATCAACAATTATGCCATCGCGGGTAAGCGACTCGTGGTCGATCAATAGACGCGATATTGGGTTGCCCCCGAAGAACTGTGACGGCAACTCTTCTCCAATAACAAGCTCGATACCCTCTGAGTCCAACCGCCATATACCACTCTCAAAATCGCTCCCGTTGCTCGCACTCGCCCAGAACAACAAAACAGAACCATCTGGGCTCAGGTTAGCCTTGGGCAAATCGAAGGCTCGAAACGTCATGCCCGCGTACCCGTCCGCGGGATCACCCTTTCTCACAACTTCCTGATATTTATCATTATCAGATAATCTGAACAATGCAAAATTATTGTCGGGCGTAACCCCCGGTTGCCCGGGCATGTAAAAGCCATGCAACAGCGCCGGCAGCGCCGCATCCGGTCGGGGACGAATGTACGTGTATGGTCGAAAATCCAGGCCCTGATCCGTGGTGAGTATGGGCGTTGACAATTCTTCTGGTGTGTCGCCCACATTGTCTACATAAAAGAAGGCAATGTCCCCAAACCAGTGCCCCCCGCCCGGAGAGAATCTCGCAGTTCCAAACCCAATCGCTTCGGGCGCCTCGTCAAATCGAAGAAACCCCGCCATGCCTCCGGTTCTGTAGAGCGTGCTGGAGAACCAAGGCTGATCCGATGTTGTAATGAGCAAAGGCCCGCTCGTTGTGTATTCGTAGAACGCGTGATAATTCAGCGGATCGCTTCCTGTCCACGACGCGGGCGCAGCAAACAGGAGCCGGTCCGGGCTAGGTTCGTATACGCCAAATCGAAAGTTCAGGATGCTGTCGTGAGACTCGAGGCCGTCGCGGAACACCCCGTTTGGTAACCCGGGTGCGGGCGAGCCCTCACGGTAGACAACCCGCAACTGGCCATCCAAGTAATGCAGGGCTACGCGATCAGTATCTGAAGTA
>WUAK01000156.1 GCA_009827205.1 Phycisphaeraceae bacterium
CGAGAATCGCGATGATGTCCTGGAGATCCTTGTATCTCTGGAGGATTCGCTGGACCTGGCTGGCGACGTTGTAGTGACGCTCGCCCAGGACGCCCGGGTCGAGGATGGTCGAGGTCGAAGCGAGCGGGTCGACAGCGGGGAAGATGCCCTTCTCGGCGATGCCACGCGCGAGAACGACGAACGCGTCGAGGTGAGCAAACGCCGTCGCGGGTGCGGGGTCGGTCAGGTCGTCCGCGGGGACGTAAATGGCCTGCACCGAGGTGATCGCGCCCTTGGCGGTCGAGGTGATCCGTTCCTGGAGCTCACCCATCTCGGTCGAGAGGGTCGGCTGGTAACCCACCGCGGAGGGCATTCGGCCCAGGAGCGCCGACACTTCCGAACCCGCCTGGGTGAATCGGAAGATGTTGTCGACGAACATCATGGTTTCCTTACCGGATGCGTCGCGGAATTCTTCAGCCATGGTCAGGCCCGAGAGAGCGACACGCAGACGCGAGCCGGGGGGCTCGTTCATCTGACCGAAGACCATGGCCACCTTGTCGATGACGTGGGCGGTCTGGCCGTTCTCGTCGGTGTATTCGGCTTCCTGCATTTCGAGCCAGAGGTCGTTGCCCTCGCGGGTACGCTCGCCGACGCCGCAGAACACGGAGTAGCCGCCGAACTCACGGGCGACACGCGCGATCATTTCCTGGATGATGACGGTCTTGCCGACACCCGCACCGCCGAAGAGGCCGATCTTGCCGCCTCGGACGAATGGGCAGAGCAGGTCGACGACCTTGATGCCCGTGGGCAGGATCTCGGTCTTGGGGTTGAGTTGGTCGAACTCGGGCGGTGCCTTGTGGATTGGGGCACGCTTGGCCTGGGTGAGCTCGGGCTTGTTGTCGATGGGGTTGCCGAGAAGGTTGAAGACTCGACCCAGGACCTCTTCGCCTACGGGGACGGAGACGGGGCCGCCGGTGTCGGTGATCTCCATGCCTCGACGCATGCCGTCGGTTGAGCCCAGCGCGACCGCACGGACGACGCCGCCGCCGAGGTGCTGCTGGACCTCACCGAAGAGCCTCATGGTGTGGCCGTCCTGCTGCCAGGAGACCTCCGCGGCGTTGTAGATCTCGGGGAGCTGGTCCTCGGGGAACTGGGCGTCGAAGGTCGAGCCGATGACCTGGATAACGGTGCCTTTGGTGCCTGCAGCCATGCGGCTGATCCTCCGTTTCAGAGTGAATCCCCGCGCTCCGGAGGCGGGGGTCGGAGGATAGGCGCCAAGGGGGCCGATGGCGAGGGATTTAGGAGGGTGCGAGGGGCCAAAATGACCCCCCCAGAGACCTAGTGGCAGCCCCGCTGAACGTTGGCTGCTGTAGTTGTATCAGAACCTGTACGAGATCGAAAACCCGAGCACGGGCGATGGATCGACATCGCGCTTGGCGAGGGTGTCGCCGCTGCTGTTTTCGAGCCTGACCTCGTGGAAGAAGGTCGCGCCAGCGTAGCCGGCGACACGCAGGTTTCGTGTTGGCTTCCAGTCGACGCCCGCGATGACCGGGAAGGAGGTGTCCCTGCCCACGCCGTCGGGCGCGAGGCCCTCGTCGTCGAGGCGGAAGTCGCCTGCGATACCTGCGATACCAAAGCCCGCGTTGAAGCTGAGTGTCTCTGAGGCGTCGTAACCCACGAGCACGCCCGCGACGTTCGATGGACCGCCGCCCGCTCCCCCGGTGCCGACACTCCAGCGGCGCTCCTCGTCGATGGGCGGCCTCCAGTTAATGACCGGGAAGGGGAGGACGAGGACATTTTCTTCGAGTCGCGTTTGGACGATCACCGCGACACCGAGCGTGAGGTCTTCGGAGTAGGTGTACGTGTACCCGCCGACACCGCCGCCCGTGATGGTGTCCCCGAAGTCAGCACCGGACTCGCCGTCGGAGGCGATGTTGAGTGTGCCGAACACAGACGAGCGTTGGTCGATGCCGCGGCGGATGCCGATGCTTGCGGAGTTGGAGTTGATCGTGTTCCACGGATCGCTCATGCTCCCGAGCGAGAGGGCGGAGTTCCCGTCGAAGTCGTAGTCGGTGATCGACGAACCGATGCCGAAGGTCAGCGCGGTTCGCTCGTCAATTGGGTAGAGCAGATCTACTTCAAGGCCTGAGAACCAACTGCTGTAGCCCCCGCCGTCTTCGATGTCTGCTTCGAGCGTGGCGCCCGAACGCGAGCGGATGGTCCAGCTTGGCTGCATCATCCTGTTCTGAGCCGCGGCTGGGTTCTCGATCTCGTCGGTCTCGATGATCGCCGGATTCGTCTCTGGCTCTGGAGCATCCTGAGCAGAGGCGGTCATCGCAGCGAGAAGAAACGGCGCGCTTGCCAGAAGTTTGGGATCCATCACGTCTCGGCCTCCGGTTGGCTAACACCATGTTAGTGCAAACCAAACTTGCCTGTGATGGTATCCCGGCTCACCTGCCGTAGGCGCGTCGCCAGGCGTTCTCGTCCCGGTGCCTGCGGGGATCGACATAGAAGGTGTAGCTGCTGGTGTCGGCGCCCTCGGTCATCTCCTCGGCGCGGGCAGACCCGTCCAGGAATGCCAGATGCCCGGTGCGCTGGCCGTACCAGAACCCCTCGTAGATCATCATCTCCTCGAGTTCTTCCTCGCTATAGCGGCCCGCGTCCATCTGGCCTGCGCCACCAGCGAGGACGAAACGCCAGGGGTCGGCGGTCACGTTTCGCGGCCCGAGTCTGTTGGTGTACGCGCCGCCCGGCCCGCCCTGGCTGTGAAAGCCGACGGTCGATCCGGGAACACAGTACATCCACTCGTTGGCGAAGTAGCTCGTGCCCATCGTGAGGAAACACGACTCGTCGCCTTCGTACACCCGCGACTGCCGCCCGAGATCATCCCAGACCGAGCGGTTGGGGAACATGGAGTAGTACAAGCCGTCGTCGGCGGGCGAATGAAAGACCTCGGCGAGCGTTGATGTGTTGCTCTCGAGATCGAGGTACTCGTTGAGCGGGCGCTCATCGACGCTGTAGGTGTTGACGAGATCCGAGTCGTTGTCGTCCGAGTTGACATTGACACCGCCGAACGCCCAGCGTGCGCGGCGCCACGGGTCGGGCTCGGTGTCGGCGGTCGGGAAGCGGTTGTAGTCGTCGCCGTACATCGTGAACGCGATTCCGATCTGCCTGAGGTTCGACAGGCTCTTGAGCGACTGTGCGCTGCCCTTGGCCTTGGCAGCCACGGGCACGATGATGCCCATCAGGACACCGATGATCGCGATCACGACGAGCAGCTCGATCAGCGTGAAGGCACGGATCGCGCCACGGCGTGCGGTGGGTAGGGACATTCTCATGGCCCCCGGTTTCGGCGAACATTCCGACCTCGCCCAGTCCATCCCCTGCCTCGGGAGAATCAAACTGCACGAGCCTTCGCCCACCCTGCGCAGCCGATCCACGGCATCCGCATCCGCACTTTTTCGCGCCAACTCGCTTGCACCTCGAATCGACACGAACGCGCCTTCTCGGGCCTCCGCCCGTGAGCAGGACCGATATCAGGGGTGTACCATCGCCCGGAAAGCACACCGATCCGCTTCCAGAAGGACCCCACGAGGACCAGGAGCCCACGATGAAGATCCACGAGTACCAGGCACGCGAACTGCTCGACAACGCCGGCGTCCCCGTCCCCGCGGGCACGCTGCTCGAATCCATCGAAGACGCGGCCTCGACGTACAAGTCGATCACCTCGGAAGCCGGGACCGACCTCGCCGTCATCAAGGCACAGGTCCACGCGGGCGGTCGCGGCAAGGCCGGGTTCGTCAAGCTCGTCAAGACGCCCGAGGACGCGACTGAAGCCGCTCGCTTCATGCTGAGCAACAAGATGGTCTCGCCCCAGACGGGCGCCGAGGGGCTCGAGGTCAAGAAGCTGCTCGTCGCTGCGGGCGTTGACATCGCCCACGAGTACTACCTCGCCATCACGACAGACCGGACGAAGCGGCGCAACATCCTGATCGCCTCGCGCGAGGGCGGCGTCGAGATCGAGAAGGTCGCCGAGGAGAACCCCGACGCGATCATCAAGCAGGAGATCCACCCGCTGCTGGGTCTGCAGGCGCACGTGGCGCGCAAGGTCGCGTTCCAGCTGGGCTTTGAGGGCAAGCAGGTCGGGCAGGCCGTCAAGGTCATGATGAACCTGGCCAAGCTCTTTGCGCAAAAAGACTGCTCGCTCGCGGAGATCAACCCGCTGATCGTCACGCCCCCCACCGACGCCCACCCGGACGGCGAGCTGCTCGCGATCGACGCGAAGTTCAACTTCGACGACAACGGCCTCTTCCGCCACAAGGACATCCAGGCGCTGTTCGACCCGAGCGAGGAGAACCCCGCCGAGATGCGCGCAAGCCGCATGGGCCTGAGCTACATCGCACTCGACGGGAACATCGGCTGCCTCGTCAACGGCGCGGGCCTTGCCATGGCGACCATGGACGCGATCAAGCTTCACGGCGGGGAGCCCGCCAACTTCCTCGACGTGGGCGGCGGCGCTTCCGAGGAAGCCGTCACCGAGGCGTTCTCGATCATCCTGTCCGACGACGCCGTCAAGGGAATCATGGTCAACATCTTCGGCGGGATCATGGACTGCGCGGTGATCGCCCAGGGCATCGTGAACGCGGCCAAGAGCATCGGCTTCAGCGTGCCGCTGGTCGTCAGGCTCGAGGGCACCAACGTCGAGGCTGGGCGTGAGATCCTGAAGCAGGCCTCATCGGATCTGCCGACGCTGGAGGCTGCGAGTGATCTTGGGGATGCTGCGGCGAAGGTTGTGAAGGCGGTTGGGTGAACACAAGATATTGGCCAACGCATAATCGAGCAAAGGCGCAAGAGCTCCTACAAGCTATAGCCAAGTACCGATTGAACAAGGGCTTGGTATTAGATGACAAACTAGATTACATGGCAATTGCCCTTGCGGAACTCTCCAAGGGACACATCACAAAGACTGAAGCAAAACACGTAGTCACCTGGACTGACACTGAACCGATTACGATTGAAGCTTGTGAATCAGCAATTACTACACGCAGGTTACGTAGTAAATCTACCATTAAACCGAAGTACTTATGTTATATTCCAATTGGCATAGACCTCAGCCCAACAGCACGTTCTACGCTAAAAATTGAGTGCGGAACTGACCGCGCCCATGTTTCATCTAGCGCTTATGTGATTGATAAATACAAAGAACTTTCACAACATCATAAAGTTATCAAGGAATATGAATCGCTTATAAGCACTCGCAACATATGGCAACACCCCAAAGCAGTCTATCGATATGAGGTCTATGCCACATCTCTCCGAAATGCATGGCTTAAATTTGCTGAGTACTACGATCTAGCAACAGGCCTACTTGAGTTTTCGTGCGCTTTTGGCTTTATAACTATGCACTTTGGTCAAGGTCCCACGGGACAAATAGGAAAAGGTGACCATGTTATAATCACCGACGGCGATGAAGATACCGAACTAATCCGCCTAAGCCAATTGCGCGAAGCTACTTCTCGTGAACCTCCCGCTCGTATTGCCAAATTCAACAAACGTCCATCTCTAGAAAACTTCCGATTCATTAACAGCAAACTGCACAATTGGAGGGACACCCATTCTATTGATAATCTGATTGCCCGATCCCTAATGCTTTACGGCGACTCAGCTGATACCGTAAACAACAAAGACAAACTACTGCATTATTGGCAGATGGCTGAACAAATTACGTGCGCCAAAAGCAAAAAGGGTAATCCTGAGTATGTGTCTAAAGCGCTGGCATGGATGTCTTATGTTCCCGGAACTCCTGACGGCACGCTCGAACTTGCACTGACAAGTGCAGGGAACGCACGGAATACATCAGTACACGAAAATCGACAAGCAGATGCCACACATGATCTAGCTGATATATTAAAATACTCCTGTCAACGCGCATTGAAATGGTTGTTACTGAACTATGAATCGATCGGATCAAAGAAAACACTAACAATGATCTTGGAACACCACCACAACACCAAGACATCGATCTTGAACAGACATAGTGGACTAGAAATACTGCTAAAGGAACAACAAAAAAGAACTGATTCAGACGAATGGTGGCGCGGGACAGATATCTATAGACGAAAAGATTGGCGACTCTAGTTTTATAGATTCCGAAATATTGTAATGTCAATGATGTCTTTTGCTAACCACCATCTGGCTTTCAAACCACTGACTGCTTAAGTGCTTTAGAGCTAAGTATATGTAATATTTATACTAAACAGATTCATCTAGTACACGAACCACATGCATATCACCCCACCCACCTTCCCCGCCGGCCCGATGCCCTCGCCCCTAACCGAGGCGTTCACGCTCGGCGATATTGAACACTTCATCGCCCGGATCGAGTCGGCGCCGAGGCTCCTGCGCGAAGCGGTCGGCGGGCTCACGGGGGCGCAGCTCGACACGGCGTACCGGGACTGGACCGTTCGGCAGATCGTGCACCACCTGGCGGACTCGCACGCCAACTGCTACATCCGCTTCATGTGGGCGCTGACCGAGAGCTCGCCCACGATCAAGGCGTACGACGAGGGCGCGTGGTCGGCGCTTGCGGTCTCCCGGACGGGCGATGTCGAGCCGGCGCTTGCGCTCCTGGGAGCGCTGCACGCCAAGTGGGTGATGCTAATGCGATCGCTGGATGTCACTGACTTTGCGCGCACGTTCACGCACCCGGAGACGGGCGATCTCGTGAGGCTCGCGGACCTGCCGGCGCTGTACGCGTGGCACGCGGAGCACCACACCGCGGCGATCAATTGGCTGCGCAACGA
>WUAK01000157.1 GCA_009827205.1 Phycisphaeraceae bacterium
GAGCTCCGTAGAGACGAGATGATTGCGGGCTTTGCTGTTGCCAGAGCAGCGAGACGTCTCGATATAGCTATACATCAAGAAGAACCGGACCAGAGCGATATTGATGCTGCGAAACAGTCCTTGCTTGATGCGATATCAATGGGATTCGATGCAAAGGCTGCAGTCGCGAGACATGAACTTGGTGAGGTGCAGATCAAGCTCGAGAAGATCAGCACCGAGATAGAAACCGCAGAGAATGAACGCTCGGAACGAATTCAGGACTATTACGAAGCAATGCTGCGTAAAATCGAAAGCCACTCACCACGCGATATCAAAAATGTTGAAAGTGAGAAGCGCGAAAATCGCAGGCCTTCAAGAGACGATTGAACCGGTTTCAAGTTGTGACAGCAGTGTCACCGCGACGACATCACGCTCGCCGCCCTCGCCCTTTGGAGCGTTACTCGCAGCGAGCATCATTCCACGCGATTCTTCACCACGGATCGTACGAGGAGCGAGATTTGCGACGATGACAACCTGCTTCCCGATCAGATCCTCAGGAGCGTAATACGCCTTCACACCGGCACAGATCTGTCGGGGTGTGCCAGAACCGTCGTCGAGTTGCAGCTTCAGGAGCTTGTCCGCATTCGGGTGCAGTTCCGCGGTAACTACGGTTGCTACTCTCAGATCTACCTTGGCGAACTCATCAAAGGAGATCTCTGGCTTGTTTGGTATTGTCGCGGCTTCATCCGTCATCTTTGTCTCCTCGTTTAGCAACTGCAGGACAGTATCACCCGCCGTCCACATTCTCCAGAACTGCTTCTCGTGAGACCCACTCTCCCGATCTGAAGTACACAAGCTCAGGATCAACACCCATCGTCGGTGCTATTTCAGATACGTCGGGATCTCTCAGCGGGGCAGCGCCTTCGACAGCGAGCTCAGAAGACCAGGACTTCTGGTTTCCTTCCAGCAGCGCGGATTGAAACGCGAGATAATCTATGAAAGTCTGCTTATCCAGGACAGGCCCCGGATTACCTCTGCACGTTGAGCAGAGGCGCCGGGCACTGCCCCCCTTGCTTCGGTCAGCAACAATCCTGGCGTTGCTACATTCTGGGCAGGGCCATATATCGGCCTCGCGCAAAATTCGGGTAGCTGATGCACGCGACTTCGGACCGTTCACACCGTCGCTTGTTTCTTCTAGTAATGAAGATACTCTTGGGTCATCAAATCTGGTCCTGGCCAGAGAGCCGTCCCCAGATAGTGTTAATCCAATCGCTTCAGATAATAGTAAAGAAGCCTCGTCTGCGACTAAATCGGAACCGGTGACGTCCCAGCGTCTCGCTGCGTAACGCTCATCTATTCTTCCAGCAAGAGCGAAGAGCCACTGTTTCTTAGATTCGATCTTTTCCAGCGATGCCAGCCCGACACTCGCGCTCGCCGTTACCGGAAAGCCGGCAGACTTGTCGACCTGTGGCTTATTCTCCGATAGCACAATTGCGAGAACATATAATCTTCTCGCCAGTTCAATATCGTCATTCTTGTTTGCCACATCTGCTACTTCTTCGGCTAATAAGAAATAGCCCAGTGGGTTCGAGGGTGCGAGCGCTTCGAGCTTTGCTTCATAACGTGTGTGCACCGATTGCTGTTGAGCCGCTAACTTATCTCCATATAACAACACACAAAGAATGGCAATGACAAGCTTCAAGATTCACCTCCTGCGAGACGGATCTGCCAGAGCATTACAGAAGCTGTTTCTACGATCTCGATCTGTTCAATGATATTTGAAGCACCCCTTCGTCCAGTGGACATTTCTTGCAGAACAGACTCAATCTGTGATGCCGCATCGGGACGCTCGATTTCTATCAGGATACCCATTGTTTCAACGAGTGATACCTGTTCAGCTGCAAACCTCTCGATAATGCCTTCAGCGAGAGTCTTACGGCCAATCCGTCGCTTCCTTAGGTTCTCTAGCTTGCTCGCTATCGTAACGTTATCAGCGCGACTTTCTGCAGTGCTTTCCCAGCGCAGATACAGCTCTTCCGCACTTTGTACTAGTTCGGCCGCAGGATTCGCGATAACGGTAGCTGGATTATGGCCAAGACGTAGCCTGTAACTTTTCGCGAGTTCAAGGACGTACTGGTCAACTGCTGCACCTTCACCGATACCGCTGAGCTGGTTTAAAAGCGTTTCGATAAGTCTTTGACGAGCAATGAACATCCATTGTGGATCTGATGTAGCAGGCAGATAGCTGTTTGTTATTCGATCGATGATCTCATTGCTTTGCTCGATTCTAGGAAGTCGTGGTAGCAATTCGAGAACCGCGTTCGTGATAGCGGGGCTTTGCGAGTACAGGGATACGACTTCCTGGGCTTGAGTTCTCACTGCGACAGGAGTGCCGAAGAAGGCGTCTCGGACCAGTGCCTCTGCTGCGACCGAGCCTAGGTTGTGTCGACCCCTTGTCAGTTCTGCTAGAAGGGCCTGCCTGATGGGTATGTTTTGTCTCGCTGCTAGATAGCGTTCAGCCCAATCAAGAGAGCCATCCCCACCGAGATACGTGTGTGATTCATGTTCTGAAGCAATAGCGATTCTGTCGAGATCGTCTGTAAGATTCGAAAGCACCGACTCTGCAGTGGTGTAATCACCCCAGAAGGTGTATCGTGCCGCAACGGAAAGTCGGGAACGTGCTGTAGCTCGGGATAGGTGACCAATTGTCGTCTTGCCAGATCCACGTGCTAGCTCTTGGCGAGTCAGATCTAACCATTGCCGTGAAGCTGATTCAGAGCCAGAATCAACTCCTAGGAGTACTTCCTCCAACCTTGTTCTAACAGCCATTCGTTGGCTGTTGTCAGCATTTGAGGACAGAACGAGGTCTGCATCGACATCTGGATTGCTCGATTTCTTTACAAGCGTCCTCATGATAACAGATAGGTCGGCAGCACTAAATTGCTCATCGCCATGCCATGCGACGAGCCTTCGCACAACTTCATCAGAGGCATCGAGAGACAACTCTGAAGCGAGAGTCTCCATCGCTTCAAAAACATTCCGTGAACTATTCGGGTCTTCGGCAAGCGTTGCGAGTGATTTGAGCGCGTCTAATACGGCTCGGTTATAAGAATCTGTTCCAACGGTATCAAATGTCCTCAATATGGAGATCCACGTCCTCCACACTTGCGCTGTAGTATCTTGGCTTGCCAAACCGGCGCCGCAGCTCTTTATCGCTATTGCCACTCCCTCTCTGAAACTAGGAGCACCACTATGAATGTCGTTGCCGAGCAGAGTAGCCAACTGCCCAACGATCGCCGCATCTACAGATGCAGATAGGTTTCGTTCTGCAGAGAGTCTTGCGAGAGTGCCAATGACCCATGTTGATTGGAGGAGCTCGTTAGAGTCCTTTGGTTCACGAACTCCTGGTCCGCTTATCCAATCAATCATATCGAGCGCGAATGAGGTATCTTCACCATGTATATACAAGAGCTCGATAATCGAGTTGTGAACAGCTGCTATACGATCGTCCTCAAGACTTGTCCAGCCAGATGCGATGACATTCAGAGAACTCTGAAATTGCAATTCGTCAAGTGTTTCTTGTGTTGTTGAGGAAGCCGCGGATGATATCACGTAGCGCGCGCCATCCTTTGCGGTTCGCTTAGGAGACTGGTCGTTACTCGAAAAATCACGTGAGAGCGAGTCGGGGCGAACAGTAGACACCACCTGCTCTTCTGGTGCTAACGATTCGGCAGGCGGAGCAGATTCTTCAGTGGTAAGCTTGAACCATACAGTAAAGAGTGAACCAATCGTGAGCACGGCAAAGCATGCCGAAACTATCCAACCCCCTATTGCATTGCGTTGCTTGTTCTCGGCAAAGCTAGTACGGATCGAACCCGCTCTAGTGTTGACAGAACTTACATGACTTTCAGGAGAGTCATCAGCAGTTGTATCTGGATATTTCTGCACAGGAGTGGCTAATACCCCTGTCACTATCGCTGGCAAATCAGAAGAAGGGACGCCTCTCGCGTGTGCTAGAAGCGCGAGTCGTCGCATTGACGCTTTGTTCCAACCACCATTTGCCGCGACGATTAGTATCAGGTCGTGAGATAAGAGAGTATCTTTTGCACCAGCTGACAACTCCATAGACGGAACTGAGGGAACAGGTGAAGGTGTGTGAGGTCTTTCAGGTGATGTTTCTGGAGAGGCATGAGCGGAATCGGTTTCGCTTGAAAGCAGAAGCTCCTGTAGTTGCGGATCGAGGAGCTGTGCGGCAGCGGCATGAAGGGCAAGTCTGAGTTCGTTGGCCTCGGGAGTTCTACTTCGCTGATGATCAGCGATTTCAGCCATCCGTGCACCGAGAGCTGCGAGCACCGTGGACTCTTCAGCTGGCTTGCGGGGTAAGCCGAGCATGTCGAATGGATTCGAACCCAGTGACACACCAATAAACGTATCGGCAGGATCATGGTCTTCGTTCATTTGTCGACCTCGATACCCATAGAGCGTGCAAGTATCTGGAAGCGATTATTCCAGGGATCTGGACCTAGTCCTGGATGAAGAAGAACGTGCTGGTTCATTGCTTCAACCGCTGCCGGTCTATCCAGTTCTACTAACAGCCGTATTGATTCGTAACGAGCTTCATACCAGGAATCGGTCCCTGTATCTAGTCCATTCACGAGGCGGCGCCAGATATCAAGTGCTTCAGGTTCGCGGCTAGCACGCTCGAGCAGATAAGCCTGACGCTTCAACACGGGTCCCGACCCAGCGGATGAATCAATGAGGCGCTCATTCGTCGCTAGAGCAGTCTCTAGCATCTCTTGATCTCTTTCGAGTTCCCATAAACTGCCAGAAGCCTGGGCAACTGTTTCAAGGACTCCCAACAACGCTCGTGAAGACTGATCTCTAGAAGTGAACTGGTCGATTACAGCCTCGCCGAACTTTACAACGGAGCGAGCGGCCTCAGTATCGAGTGGGTCATCCAGCCAGTCTTGGACTCCTTGCCTGTAAAGGAGCCTTTGGGCAGTAGAAAGGAACCCGCCGTCAATTTGTTCAAGGCGCTGATAGTGAATATCAGTGACTTCGCGGTTCCCCTCAGACGCAGCAATCTGCAGACGCCTGTATACGATCTCTGGTTCAAGATCTGATATATCTATCGAGGCATATCCGGCTACCCTGTCAAGAGTATCCAACGCAAGCGTTGCTCGTTCGATGTCAGGTGGCGAGAGCCCTAGAGCGACATCTGCGATCTGCCTAGCGCGTAGGACAAGACTATCGGCTGCATGTCTTGCACGATCCACATCTCCTGATCTGACTTCGGATTGTTCGCTACGTACCAACTGAGAAGCCACGTCGAGAAATCGCTCTCCCGCGAAGATCCTCTGATCTGTAGATGAGTTACGATATACACGATAAAGAAGTTGTGACGCTTGCCGGCGTGCTGCCAAGTAGTTTGCCGAGGCAGGTGGGATTGAAAGCAGGATGTCGACAGCTTGTTCATCGGGCACAAGACCAGCTGTCCCAGACCTCATCAAGAGACGAGCTGATCGCTCAGTCCCCGCGTACGTTGACAGATACAGTTGCGCGGCTTGATCTCTTCTCGGTGTGAGAGATTGATCTCCCGCTTCAACTGATTCTTCCAATGCTACGACAGCAAGCCAGAGCGCATCCTCAGCCTGCTCTGGGGTACGGGCACTAGCGATTGCACGCTCAAGGACATCGGCTGCTAAGACCGGATCACCAGCGAGGTAAAACGCGGTGCCTGCAGTTGTGATCGCTCTTACTCGCTCGTTTACGTGAGAACGGGCATCGGGTTCGTCTACAGACGCGAGCAACAGATTGCCCGCTCCTCGGAACAATGATGCAACGGCATCATCTGTCACTGGTCCATCAGCGGTTTCACCCGAAGCCTCACGCGCCTCTTCTGCCCGATCGAGTGCTAACAGACCTTTGACGTATAACGGGATGAATCCGGTATCACCGAGTGGTGCTGTGCCAAAGACACGTACAAGCTCGAGTACATGCGCGACCTCGCCTTCACTGATCAGATCTTTGAGACCGATGTCTGCAAGCCGACGGATCAGTTCTCTGCTACGACCCTGTCCCTGAGCACCAACGAGAGCTTCCATGCTTCCAACGACAAGCAAGCGTGCTGTGACCGCACCCAGCGGATTGCCAGATACTCGTGTTCTGCGAATCATGAGTTCGAGGTCGGCCCACATGCCAGCTTTGGCATATACCCATACCCTGCGGTCATACACCTGATCCCGAACATCTTGAGGTGCATCTGAGCTCGCTTCGATCGCGTCAAGCCAAGCAACTGCTTCGACATGACGATCCAGCAAAGAACACGCGAGAGCAGCACCGATTGCTGCTCGGGCAACATGGTCATACTGTAGTAAGCCAGGTTGCAATCGATCGAATGATGCCTCTTCACCATCACGAGCGCTCAACAACCAGCCAAAGTGGCGCAATGCTCTACCAGCGTGGGGTCTGTCACCTGATATGAGCGCGTAGTAGTATTCGCTCCATCCTGCGTAGTAGAATCCGAGCGATCTCTGCTGCCTTGCTTCAGATAACTGCGAAGATACTTCGGCTTCTTCTTCCTGTTCTAGCCGTTCGCTGAGTCGTCGCTCCAGCACCTGGGATCGCTGGTGGGCAGATTGTGCGATCACGAGAAACGTGGCTGATGCATCTCGTAAGATTCGTTCTGCTTGAGCCTGCTCTTCATCGGAAGCTAGTCTGAGGCGGTCGCTCTCGGCGATCTTCTC
>WUAK01000158.1 GCA_009827205.1 Phycisphaeraceae bacterium
ATCACGATCACCAACCAGACCGTGCCCACGAACGCGAAGGTCACGGGCGGCGCTCGGATGATCCAGGATCTTGCGATGGCGCCGCTCGGCACGTCGTTCAACCTCATCGTGAACCAACACTTCTCTGGGCACGCCTCGACGACTGCGATCGCAAACCGGATCAACCAGGAATGGTTCGGCACGCCCGATCTGTTCGGTCCGGCTGTCGCGAGCGTGGTCGATGATCGGCTCATACGGATCGATATCCCCGCGGACCAGCGGGCGAACCCGACCGCGTTTATCGCGGAGATCCTCGGCTACCAGATCAATCAGCGCGAACTCGGTCTGCCGGCCAAGATCATCGTCAACCGTGACACTGGTGTGATTCTTGTGACCGCAGATGTTCGCATCGCGCCGGTCGCGATCACGCACAGGAACCTGAGCATCTCGACGATTCTGCCCGAGCCCGTGCCAACGCCCGAGCAGCCCCGCGTGCTCCAGCAGGAATGGACGGGGCTGGCGACGCAGCAGCGCCAGAGCGAGATGGCGCGGTTCGAGGACCTGCTCGCGGCGATGGAAAGGCTCGATGTGCCCGTTGAGGACCAGATCGACATTCTCCAGAGCCTTCACAAAACGGGGCGGCTGCAGGCGCAGCTGGTTATCGAATGAGTTTGTCGGTGAACACCATCGCGGGGCCTGATCTTGAGGGCATGGGCCTGCTTGCTTCGGACGCCACCACGAGGCAGAGCGAGGCCTTTGACCACCTCCTCAAACGTGCCACGGAGGGCGCGGGCGAGGATGAGATCCGCACTTCCGCGGAGCAGCTGGTCGCGGCGACGTTTGTGATCCCGGTGCTCTCGAGTGTGCGCGAGTCGAGCATGGCCGCCGAGCCATTCAAGCCGACGCAGGCGGAGAAGCAGTTCGGCGCGCTCCTTGATCAGCAGATCGCTGACGAGATCGTCAAGTCATCGAACCTGCCCATCGTTGATCGACTCGCCAAACAGTTCGGCGCGCACGAAGAGAGCCGGGCACAGAGATTCGAGGTGTCGGCATGAGCGCGGTCACTTTGCAGCACACGCAGAGGCTCGAGGAGATCCTCCGCGGGCTTATGGCGGAGCATGAGATTCTGATCGAGCTCGCTTCGAAACACCGCGAAGCGCTCCGGGCGGCCGATGCGCCAGAGATGTCACGCATCGCCGCTCAGCGTTCGGCGGTCAACGCACGGATCGTTGAGCTCGACAGGCAGAGAGCCGAACTTGTTTCGGAGCTCGCGCAGGCGCTCGACATGCAAGGCGCAGGCATGACCGTCCGGGCACTCATCGCGGCGATCGGTGGTCAATCCGCGAAACAGCTGAGCTCGCTCGCAGAGAAGCTCAGGCAGTTGATTGAGAAGGCACGGAAAGAGCAAGCCGCGCTACGCGACGCGACGGCAGCGGTTGCCGGTCACCTGGGCGGCGTACTGACTCAAGTCGTCCGGACGTGCAGCGTCGGTCAGACATACAACGCGCGAGGCAAGATGGCGCCGGGCACTGCGATGCCCGCGGCGATGGATCTGAGGCACTAGGAGAGGCCCGTGGGCATCGGAGCAGCATTCCAGATCGGTCGGTCGGCGCTGGCGGCGAGTCAGCTCGGTGTGCAGGTTGCGAGCAACAACCTCGCCAACGCCGCCACACCCGGGTACACGCGCCAATCGCTGGGACTAGAACCCCTTGCGGGCGATGCGTCGACGCAGCAGGGGCAGATCGGCAACGGTGTTCGCTTCAGCGGCGTGCGCAGACAGATCGACCCTGCGCTCGAAGCAAGGCTCAACTCGAGCATCAGCAGCGCTGCGTCGGCAGATGAAGTGCTGCGCGCGTTCGCGGGGCTGGAGACCATCTTCAACGAACTAACCGATCTCGATTTGTCGAGCGAGATGGGCAACTTCTTCACGGGCTGGAGCGAGCTTGCCAACGGCACGCAGGCGCAGGCACAGGTTGTCGAACAGGGCGAGCTGCTGGCAGGGTTCATCCAGAGGCTCCGCGGTGAGATGTCCAGCCAGCGCAACGAACTCAATTCAAGACTGGGCTCACTGACCAAAGACGCGAACGAGAAGCTCGACCAGATCGCAAGACTCAATGAGCAGATCACCGCGTCCGAGGGCGGCGGTGCACAGAACAACCCGCTCCGCGATCAGCGCGACCAGCTCGTGCGTGAGCTGAGCGAGATCATGGACGTCAACACGATCGAGCAGGCCTCGGGCGCAATTGATGTGCTCGTGGGCTCGACCCCGGTTGTCCTGGGTGCGAACAACCAGGGCGTTGAACTCCGCGATGTCCCAAGAGGAGACAGGATCGAGAGCCAGGTCACGATCGGCTCGACCGGGCAGGTTCTCGACGTGACAGGAGGCAAAATCGGGGGTGTCATCGAGTCACGCGACAACACAGTCGATGACACGATCGCCAAGCTCGACGAGCTGGCTGGTCAGCTGATCTTCGAGGTCAACAAACTGCACTCGACGGGCGCAACCGCGCAGGGACTCAGTTCAGCTCAGTCACAGCTTCAGATCTCGGCAAGTGATCAGGCACTCTCACTCAACAGCCCGCTCAACACCTCGGTCGTCGAACTCCCGTTCCAACCGATCAATGGCGGGTTCGTCGTACGAACAGTCGACGCGGGGAGCGGCGCGGTCACGACCACGCGCATCGATATCGATCTCGACGGCATCGACTCGACAGGTCAGCCCGGGTTCACCGACGACACAACGATCACCGACATCGCCTCGGACATCGACGCGATCCAGGGGCTCACCGCGACCGTCACGGGTGACGGCAGGCTCTCAATCCAGGCGCAGCCCGGGACATCGTTCACCTTCGGCGAAGACTCCTCGGGCGTGCTCGCGGTGCTGGGCGTCAACAGCTACTTCTCGGGCACGGACGCGACCGACATCGCGGTCAGCGACCAGCTCGCTGAAAACCCGCTGAAGCTCATGACCGGGCGCTATGAGAACGACACGTTCCTCGAGAACGGAACAAGCCTGTCCATCGCGGAGCTCCAGGACACCGGGCTCGATGCGTTCGAGGGCCAGGACATCGGCGCGTTCTGGCGCACGGCGGTGCAGCAGCTCAGCGTGAAAACTGGCTCGGCGCGCGTGCTCTCGGAGTCGGCCTCGCTCGTGCGCGACAGCGTGGAGTCGCAGAGGCTCGCACTCAGCGGCGTGGACACGGATGAAGAAGCCGTCAACCTGCTGCAGTTCCAGAAGGCGTACACCGGGGCGGCCCGGATCATTCAGACCACGAACGAGATGCTGGACACACTGATCAACCTGATCTGACGAGAACCCGATGAGCGCTATTCCATCCAACGTAGGCCGGGCCCCGACACTGCTGGTGAACCAGATCCAGCTTGCGAATATCCAACGCTCGAGCCTCGGTCTGTTTGAAGCCCAATCGCAGCTTGCGACGGGGCGCTCGATACTCAGACCCAGCGATGACCCTGTGAGTACGGCTGCGATCGCGCAGCTGGACGACAGCATCCAGCGCTCAAGCCAGCGGCTGCGCAACATCGATCAGGCGGACGCGAATCTTGCGCTCATCGAGACGAGCCTGGCCGAAGCAAACGATCTGCTGCTCTCGGCGAAGGAGGTTGCCAGCACACAGGTGAACATCGGATCGAGCGCCGAGGAGCGCGAGAACCAGGCCGCGGTGATCAACTCGCTGATCGACGGGCTGTTCACGCAGATGAACCGCAAGTCGGTTGACAACTACCTCTTTGGGGGCAGCCGAACCAGCACGCCGCCCTTTGAGACCTTTGGCGCAGGGTTTGTCTACACGGGCGAATTCGACAAACTCACGACTGACATCAATCTGGGCCGGAGCGTGCCGACAACTCTGGTCGGGATCGAATCGCTCTCCAGCCAGCTCAACAAAGTTGAGGGTGATGTGGATCTCTCCCCCACCATCACGCCCGAGACGCTCCTGAAAGACTTGCGGAGCGCGCACGGTCTTGGCGTGACCAAGGGCCCGATTCAGATGCAGTTCGAGAACGGGCCGATCGTGCAGATCGACCTGACGACCGCGGACACCGTTGAGGATGTCATCACGCGGGTTGACTCGGCGATCCGCCAATACGAAACGACCAACGGCGTCACAATCCTCGGTCCTGGCGGCGTCGGGCTGTCCGCCGAGGGATTCAGCATCGATGTTGTGCCGGGCACACCCCCAGCTGCCGATCCGCAGCTGACATTCCTTGAACTCGGCGCGGGTACAACCGCACGCGATCTCGGGCTGACCACGAACACTGGGACATCGTTTGAAGCCACGCAGGCTGATGGTCAGAACCTCGATCCGAAACTCACGATGTCTTCAACCGTCGCATCACTCGCCGGTCTTGGAGGAACACTCGACGAGTTCGTGATCAACAACGGCGGCCGGCGGGCCCAGATCGATCTGTCCGGAGCACAGACGATCGAGGATGTGAAGAACGCGATCGAGGCCGCGGATATCGGCGCGAGGCTGGTCATCAACGCGCAGGGCACCGGGATCGACATCGTCAACCTGGTGTCTGCTGAGCCTGATCAAGCGATGACGATCGAAGAGGTCCCGGGTGGTGCCCGCACGGCTGAACTGCTTGGGATCAGATCGCTCAAGGCTTCCACTCGCACGGACACGTTTAACGACGGCCGGGGCGTGACGGTGCTTGACGGCAGGACGGACCCCCAGACGGGTCTCGCTGATCCGACGCTGGACATCGACTTTGCGATCACGCTGGGTGATGGATCCAGCTTCAACGTGAACCTTCGGCCTCAGGATGTGGTGACCACGGGAGACGTGATCGCCCGGATCAACGCCGAGGCGGCTGGCCAGGGCATCCCGCCGGCATCGTTCCAGGCGGGGCTCGGCGATGGAGCCAACGGGATCGAGTTCACGCAGGACGCCGGCTTTGCCAACCCGATCGAGATTGAGAAGCGCAACAACTCCAGTGCGATGAACGATCTAGGGCTGAGTGACGCAACTTATGACGCAGCGAGCGCAACTCTTGCGGGTGTCGATCCTGCGCCGGTGGTCTCGGACACCGTGTTCACGCGCCTGATCCAGCTCAGAGAGGCACTTACGGGCAACGACACGACTGGCATCACCTTTGCAGGTACGAAACTGGAAGGTGTTGTCGATTCGGTCGCGCAGACGCGCGGGCTGGTCGGCAGTTACAGCAAACGGCTCGAGACGGCTCGGGTCAGAGAAGAGGATGTAAACGTCATGGAGCAGAGTTTCAGGAGTGAACTACGCGACCTGGACTTTGCGGAGGCATCGACAAGGCTGACCCAGCTTCAGACACAGCTGCAGGCCGGGCTCCAGAGCATGTCGATCGCGAATCAGTTGAGTCTGCTCGATTTCCTTGGATAGGGATCGGGCTTGCAGAAGGCACACGACTCCGCGTTTCGGCCGCGGGGAGTTGAAGTCAGAGTAGCCGGCGAGGGACGCCGGCTGGGCAAACGAAGCCAAGGCCGAAGGTCAAGGACGATCGCATGGAAGTCCAAACGTCACGCTTCGGGGTGATTGAGATCGCGGAGGACCGCGTTATCACCTTCACGAAGGGTCTGCTCGGTTTCCCCTCGATGCAGAAGTACTGTCTTCTGCAGCCAGGAGACGACGCGCTCTTCTTCTGGTTGCAGAGTCTTGAGGATCCCGAACTCGCCTTCGTGATCACCGACCCGACGATGTTCTACCCGGAATACGCAGTTCCCATCCGGTCAGAACAAATGGAGGCGCTCAACCTCGAGAAACTCGAGGACGCGCAGGTATTCGTGATAGTGAACAAGGTTGAGCAACAGCTCACGGGCAACCTCCAGGGCCCGCTGGTTGTGAACACGCTTGAGAGAACGGGCGAGCAGCTCGTGCTCGCGGACAAGCGGTGGACGACCAGACAACCGCTGATGAAGGTAGGACAGGCCGCCAAAGCGGCCTCCGCCTGATTTTCGCGGTACATCGCGGGTTCGTGCAGGGAAGCATGGGCCCACTGGGCACGGAGGACGCTCGGCAGTTTGCCGGGCAACCAGATCGGTGACGGAACCGATCTGGCGATGGAAGGAGCCAATCGAATGCTGGTGCTTTCACGTCAGCGCGATGAGACGATCATGATCGGCGATGATATCGAGATCACGGTCGTCGACATCCGGGGCGACAAGGTTCGTCTCGGCATCACAGCGCCGACCCAAATCGCAGTACACCGCAAGGAGGTGTACGACGCGATCAAAAGAGAAAATGAACAGGCAGCGTGCTTCAAGCGCGACGACCTGGGGCCGTTGGGTTCGGGCGCGGCCCCGAAATCCGTCCGACCGGGAAGAACTGCCAGGGCGTCATCCCTGGCCTCCCAGGCCGGTTCTGGTGGTACTGAAAAGACCACCTCTAGCAACGGAGTCCATCCAAAGCGGGTCGAGGTTCCCTCGACAAGCTCTCACGACTCGGCGCCGACGCGGACAACTGCCTGAACAGGGTGAGTTGCTCGCACCGGCACTAAGGATAGTTGCCGGCGGCGGACGCACGTCAGTCACGGAGGATCGACAATGGGTCGAATCAATACAAATGTCCCGAGCCTGATCGCTCAATCCAACCTGCAGCGATCAAACGATGACCTGCAGATCAGGCTCGAACGGCTGTCCACTGGGCTCCGTCTCAATAGAGGTAAGGATGACCCGGCTGGACTCATCATCTCAGAACGGATCCGCTCCGACATCGAGGGTGTCCAGCAGGGCATCAAGAACGCGGAGCGTGCCAGTTCGGTGATCGCAACCACCGAAGGGGCGCTGGCCGAGGTCG
>WUAK01000159.1 GCA_009827205.1 Phycisphaeraceae bacterium
AGCTCGCCCACGATCAGGGTCTCTTCCGAAGCGGGTCTGGGCGTTATACCTCTGGTCAGAGGCTCGCCTCCGATGCCCCGATCGAGGCCCTCGCGCACCGCGTGGCTGTAGATCGCCGACATCTGCGCTCTGGTCAGCCGCCGGGTCCGCTGGGGGAACACATCGAGTGAGACACCGGCTCCGACCGCCACCCTCAGGACACTGTCAGGCTGTACGACGTATCGCATCGGTTTGTACCCGGCGTCACTCTCTGAGCCCGGCAAGATGGTCACCGCGATCGCAAAGTCACCCGGTACCGGGTTCTCTTCGGATGCCCAGCCCGGTGCCGAGTCAGTATGACTCGTGCTGCCCGCGCAGGCCGGGACGCCGAGGGCGATGACCAGGGCGGGCAGGGCTGTGTTCAGTGATCGGTGCACGGCCGGAGTGTACCGCCGCCGCGGCGCGCGGTCCCCTAGGCTTTGGTCCGATGAATATCAGCTTGAACTGGCTCAACCGCTATCTCTCACCGGGCGACGTAACCGCCTCCGAGGCGGAGCACGTCCTGACCTTCGCGGGGTACCCCGTCGAGGGCATCGATGAGCTCGCCTCGGGTGACACCATGCTCGACGTCGAGTTGACCTCCAACCGCGGAGATCTGCTCTCGCACGTCGGCTGCGCCCGCGAGATCGTCGCCGCGCTCTCGGCATCAACCACCCGCGCGCTCAAAATGCCCGAGTTCAAAGACCCGGCTTCCGGTGCAGACATCACTGGGAGCCTGAGGCTCACCAACGACGAGCCGTCCGCGTGCCCGCTTTTCACCGCCAGGCTTGTCCGAGGGGTGAAGGTCGGCCCCAGCCCGAAATGGCTCGTTGATCTGCTCGAAGCCGTCGGTCAGCGCTCGATCAATAACCTCGTCGACATCACCAACTTCATCACTCACGAGCTTGGCAACCCGTGCCACGTCTTCGATCTCAAGAAAATTGCGGGTAACGAGCTCGTCATCCGCTACGCGCACAAAGGCGAGAGCCTGACGACGCTCGACGGCAAGTCTCACAAACTCATCACGAGCGATCTCGTGGTCGCCGACGCCGAGAAGCCAACCTCACTCGCGGGTGTCATGGGGGGCCAGGCCTCTGAGGTCGACAACACAACGACCGATGTCGTCTTCGAGATGGCAACCTGGGACCCTGTCGTGGTGCGCAACGCAGCTCGCAGGCTCAACATGCGGACCGACGCGAGCCACCGCTTCGAGAGGATCGTTGACCCTCGCACGATCGACTTCGCCGCCAGGCGCGCCGTCGAGATGATCGTCGATCTCGCGGGCGGAGAACTCGCTTCTGGTGTGCTCAGCGAGGGCGCGCAACTGCCCGTGACCGACCCGATCACGGTACGTGTAGACCGCTGCAATCACATGCTGGGTATCGAGGTCTCGAAGGAAGACGCAAGGCGGCACCTTGAGGCGCACGAGGTCGAGGTGAGCGACGCGGCTCCGGGAGAACTCAAGTGCATCCCCCCGGCATTCAGGCCCGATCTTGAGCGTGAGATCGATCTGATCGAAGAGATTGCGCGGACCGTCGGGTACGACACGATCCCCGAGCGTGACACGATCGATGTGCGTGTTCGGCATCCTCAGGAATCCGAGCGCGCGCGTAAGGAATTGCACCGAGTCCTCACCGGGCTTGGGTTCTACGAGACGGTGACATTCAGCTTTGTCTCGCCCGCCGCGGCGACGCCCTGGCTGGAGCCAGGTCTCGAAGCCGTCGCGGTCGACGACGATCGGCGCGGTTCGGAGTCCATCCTGCGCCCGAGCGTGATCCCGAGCCTTCTGACGTGCAGGAAGGCGAATGCGTCGGGTCAGGTGAACGTCCCGGGTGGCGTGCGTCTCTACGAGATGTCAGCGGTGTTCGCGCAATCGCCTTCGAAGGATACAGTCGAGCGGAGGAAGCTCACGCTGTTGCTTGATGCTGAGGGTGTACAGCCTGGCAAGAAGGCCAAGCCCGAGCAACTGCAGTCTGCGATCCGTTCAGCGCGGGGCGCGGTCGAGCACATCGCGCGGGCGATGGGGGGGCTGGACGCGAAGGTGGACATCAACCCTGTTGAGCCCGCTTGCTCTGGCTGGATGGCCGGCGCGTTCGGCGAGATCGTTATCGATGCCAATCGCATCGGTGTGCTCGGACTTGTCTCACAGGATGTGTTGAAGCCCAACGGTGTCGACATCCCTGTCGCAGCGGTAGAACTCGATCTGGATGCGCTTGTCACGATGTATCCGCCCAAGGCGACCGTGACCAGGCTCCCCGCATTCCCAGCGATCGAACGCGACCTCTCTCTCATCCTCGACGAGGCGACGCACTGGGCTGAGATCGATGGACTCGTTCGAGGCTCTAACTTGGAGCACTTCGATTCGCTGAGTTACGTCGGGTCGTTCCGCGGCGAGCAGGTAGGGTCCGGTAAAAAATCGGTGACGCTCAGGATGCGTTTCAGGCATCCATCCGAAACGCTTCGGCACGAGGATGTGGACCCGCAAGTTTCGCGCGTTATGGAGCGAGCCACCCGCGATCTGGGGGCGGAAATCCGAACCTAAGCGATGATCGTGTCGTATTCACGTCAGATCGCGGCATATTCACGCATGTTTGCGTATGTTGCGTGTGCCGCCGTGGTGGGTTGCTTTGGTATACAATGTGGTGTTCCGAAGTGATCGGCTGGAAGCCGATTCGATGTAGGGAGGATTCTGATTATGTCCAATGCCGTGACCGATCCAAAGGCCGAGGCCGCTGGGACCGCTTCTCAGAGTGAAATCATGATCCACGTCAACGGCGAGATGGTGCCCAAGAGTCAGGCAGCCGTCAACGTCTTCGATCACGGCCTGCTCTACGGCGACGGCGTCTTCGAGGGCATCCGTGTCTACAAAGGCAAGATCTTCAAGTCCGAGCAGCACATGAATCGGCTCTACGCCTGTGCCAAGGCCATCCGCATCGACCTCGAGAAGTTCGTTAGCCGCGAGCGGATGGTCGAGATCCAGCGCGAGTGCATCGAGGCCAACAACCTGGTCGACGGGTACATCCGTCTCATCGTGACCCGCGGCGTCGGCACGCTCGGGCTGCACCCCTTCAAGTGCCCAGAGCCGGGCATCATCTGCATCGCGGATCAGATCCAGCTCTTCCCGCCCGAACTTTACGAGCAGGGCATGCGGGTCGTTGTTGCCAACCGCCCACGCATCCCGATCGAATGCCTCGATCCGCGCATCAAGAGCCTGAACTACCTCAACAACATCATGGCCAAGGTCGAGGCGATCGACGCGGGCTGCCTCGAGTGCATCATGCTCAACACCGAGGGCTACATCGCCGAGGGCTCGGGGGACAACATCTTCCTGGTCAAGGACGGCGAGATCTACACCCCACCCAGCGAGGCGGGCATTCTCGAGGGCATCACACGCAAGTTCGTGATCAACGAGCTCGCGCCGCTCGTCGGTGTCGATGTGCACGAGAAGAACATGCGGATCGAGGAGGCCTTCGAAGCCGACGAGATCTTCCTGACAGGAAGCGCCGCCGAAGTCATCGGTGTCACGCGTATCGGTAGCACCGAGGACGATGCGCACCAGATCGGCTCGGGCAAGGAAGGCCCGATCACGAACAAGCTGCGCGCCAAGTTCCGCCAGATCGTGACGAGCGACAACGTCCCTGAGGACTAAAGCCCGCGCGGGTTCCTGATCGCGTAATCTCTGGTCATGGCAGATTCGAACAGCCCGATGGCCGTACGTATTCCTGCGCTTCTGGTAGGGCCAGTTGTCGCGTTGGTTGTCTACGCGCTCCTGGGCAGCGCCGGGCTCACCCACGAGGCGCGCGCCGTCGCGGGTATCGGCGTCTGGATGGCCCTCTGGTGGATGACTGAGGCTGTGCCGCTCGCCGTGACGAGCCTGCTGCCCTTGGTCTTTTTCCCCGTCACGGGCGTTTCCTCGCTGGGCGAGGCGGGGCCTTCGTACGCACATCCGCTCGTTGTGCTGTTTTTCGGCGGGTTTGTGCTCGGTCTTGCCGTCGAACGCTGGGGACTGCACAAACGAGTTGCGCTTGCGACTGTTCTCAAGGTAGGGACGAAGCCCACAAGGCTGATCGCCGGGTTCATGCTTGCAAGCGCGTTGCTCAGCATGTTCGTGAGCAACACCGCGACAGCGATCATGATGCTGCCCATCGCGGTGAGTGTCATCGGGCTCCTCGATCAGCTCCACGAGGGCGAGGGCGGCATGGGCCCCAATTTCTCCGCGGCTTTGCTGCTCGGGGTTGCATACGCGAGCTCGATCGGTGGAGTCACCACGATCACCGGCACGCAGCCCAACCTCTTGCTCGTTGGATTCCTAGACGATCAGGGCATCAAGATCAGTTGGGCCGGATGGCTGCCGCTCGGGATTACTCTATTGGTGTGCATGCTCCCGCTCGCTTGGCTGATCCTGACCAAGCTCGCCCTGCCCGTTCGAATCGGGAGCGTGCCTGGTGCGGAGGGGTACCTTCGTGATGAATACCGCAAGCTCGGGAACCTCGGTCGCGGGGAGAAGACCATTCTGATCGTGTTCTCGTGCGTTGCTGCTGCGTGGATCAGCCGGGGGTTTGTCACCAACTTTCTTTCTGATCGCGGCTTTGTATGGATCGCTGATCGAATCACGCTTCTCGGCGATCCAGGGATTGCGCTCCTTGGTGCGGTTGCTCTGTTTGCGATCCCCGTGTATCCCTCGCGCCGCGAGTTTGCGATGGACTGGGCAACAATGAGGAAGATGCCCTGGGACGTCCGGCTGCTCTTTGGTGGTGGTCTTGCGCTGGCATCGGCGATGAAAACGACTGGGCTGGACGTCTCGATAGGCAACGCGCTCTCTGGGCTCCGAGGTGTGCCCCCGATTGTGCTCGTGCTGGTTGTATCAACAACGGTCATTTTCCTGACGGAACTCACGAGCAACACCGCGACGACCGCGGCGTTTGTGCCCATCCTGGGCTCTGCCGCTCCGGCTCTTGGGGTGCATCCGGTTCTGCTGATGGTGCCCGCCGGCATCGTTGCGAGCTACGCCTTCATGCTCCCGGTCGCCACACCCCCGAACGCGATCGTTTTCGGTTCGGGCCGACTCACAATCCCTCAGATGGCTCGCGCGGGTGTCTTGCTAAATATCGCGGGTGTTACGGTTTCAACGCTCATCGTGTCGCAACTGGGAGCGATTCTGCTGGGGATTGATTTGAATCTGCCGGTCTCCCCGAGCGAATAAGTGACCTACTGTCATGTGGTTTCGCGTGGCGTGGCGTGCGGCCTACGCCTGAACCGCGTTCCATGGTGGTGGAACGCCATTAACGCCGCGCGAGAAGCAGGCACGAGGCTCTATGAACGCCAAAAGCTCCCGCACGCTCCGCATCATCTCGCTGTTCGTCCGTGCCGGTGTCGCGGTGATGATCATCCTTATTGCTGGCGGTATCTTCTCCGTGCTGATGAGCATGCGCGTCGATCCTGAGCGAAACCCCTCTGAATCCAACGGCATCCCCGTCAGGACACTCACGACCACGGCAGTGAGCGTGCCGCGAGTATGGGAGGGCTACGGGACAGTCCGCGCGATGAACTCTTCAACGGTCTCCGCGCAGCTTCTTGCGCGTGTCATCGACAGACCAGAGGAAATCGAAGCGGGCCTGGAACTCACTGAAGGCCAGCTCATTGTTCGGCTCGACTCGGCAGACGCGATCAGCAGAGTGCAGGCTGCGGAGGCAAGCATCGCCTCTTTCCAGGCGCAGCTTGATACCACCGACGCCCAGGAAGAGCGACTGCGTGAACAGATTCAGCACGCCAAGGAAGAGCGCGACATCGACGCGCGCAACCTCGATCGCGTGCGTGAAGCGGCCCTGGGTGGCGCCGGTACTGATGCCGACATCGACAGCAGCATCTCGGCGCTCCGCCGGAGCGAGCGGGTTCTCGCGGCCCTCGAGCAGCAGATCGAAGTGCTGCCCGCCAGGCGCGACGAGATCCGGGCGCTCCAGTCGAATGCACGCGCCTCGCTTGCGCTCGCACAAGAGGACCTTGAGCGAGCCACGATCGTGTCGCCCATGGACGGCATCCTGCAGGACGTGTATGTCGAGGAGGGCGAGCTGCTCAATGTGGGCAACCAGGTCGCGCGCATCGTTGATCTCACGAAACTCGAGATCCCGCTCCGCATGCCGATCTCCTCCGCGGCGACGGTCCGTGAGGGTGATCTCGTTGATCTCCGATCTGACGGGCCGGTCGATACCCACTGGCAGGGCGCGGTCTCGCGGATTGCACCAGAAGCCGACCCCGCGTCGCGGACGATGACCGTGTTTGTAGAGGTGACCCAGGACCCTTCGCGGCAGGGCCTCAGCGAGGCGGTTCTCCTGCCCGGCCAGTTTGTCATCGGGCGTGTCGAGACGAGCGAACGCTCGCCGCGCGTGCTTGTGCCGAGACGCGCCGTGTCCGCTGACCGGGTCATGGTGGTCGGTGCTGATGAGCAGAACGGCAACCGGGTTGTGCCCACGGACATCCGTGTGAGTCACTACATCAACGGCAGATTCGAATCGATCGATCCTGACGAGACCGAGTGGGCGGTGGTCGAGAGTGGCCTAGATCAAGGCGAACTCATCATTGTCTCGAACCTCGACGTGCTCGTCGGCGGCATGCTGATCAGCCCGGACAACGGCTTTGTCGCGACACCCGATTCAACCTCGGCACGGGAAGAGGGGGGTGGCTCGTGAATCTCCCGCACTTTGGAGTACACAAGCCCGTCGTTG
>WUAK01000160.1 GCA_009827205.1 Phycisphaeraceae bacterium
TAAGCACTCCTCCTGATGCCCCATCGCGGTGGGCCAGGAGATTGTGATGGGTCTTTTGAGCAACTTTGGGTGTCCGTTTTGTCCACGCTCTCGGCATCGTTCTGTACCCTAAACCGTTCATACTACATATCTTACCGATGTCCGGCTGTTCATGCCCGGACATTGGGAGAATATGAATGAACCATATTGAACGATCCATCTGGGATCTGGTGGAATCTGTAACCATCCTCTTTATGCGTGGGTATCTCGCAGCCCGATCCAGGGCATTTAAGCATCCCATGCCCATGGTTCGCCTGCTTGCCCAGCGCGATCATGCCCATTCCGATGCTGTGCTACTTGTACGCGAGTTGGCTATCTATAGATCACAGCGCCATCGCAATCCAGCCAAGCAGCGCCCCCACTACGCACCACAAGAATGAGCAGAGATCCTCCAACTCATGCGACTTCGAGGTTGGTCATGCAAGGAAACTGCGGCTCGTTTTGTGGTACACCCAAACACCATTCATAACTGGAGGAAGTTGCTCCGAGTCAAACATAAATCTGAATCTGTTGTCGGGCCGCCGCCTTGGAACAAACTCCATGGAGGTGTGCGTTGGCTTGTCCACGAGATGAGACAACTCTGCCCCGAGCGTGACTTTGGTACACGCACGATTGCGAGACACATCATGCGATCGGGAATCCAGATCAGCAGAGCATCTGTGCGACGGATCCTGGAGGAAGAACGCACTCCGAATCCAGACAGTCACGCCCCACCATTGCGTACTCGCAGAACTTTCCCTACACACCTAGCTCGCCCGCTGAAGCCGCACTATGTGTGGCACATGGATATCACTTCGTTGCGGGTGCTCTGGATGAAGCTTGAAGTCGCTGCGATAATCGACGGTTACACGAGAAAGATCGTCGGGATCCGAGCGTTTGCGAAGCGGCCAACAACCCAAGATCTCATCCAACTCATCGATGATTCCATCAAGGCACACTCGATACCCCGATTCGTCATCACCGATCGCGGCTCTCAGTTCCAACGATCATTTCATCTTGCCATGATCCGAAGAGGCATCACCCATGCCCGTGGGCCGGTGCGAGTGTGGCAGTTTAACGCCAAGGTCGAGCGGCTCTTCTGGAGCTTGAAACGATGGTGGCGAGTGTCACTCATTCCACCCAACCTCGCCGTGATCCAGAAGCGTTTGGATCACTTCGCAACCTGGCACAATCTACATCGGCCGCACGCATCTCTTGGTATGATGACACCAAGCGAAGTCGATCTTGGGATTCGTCGTCTTGAGCCGATACGCTACACAGAAGGAGGTGAACTCGAACCGAAGATCTCAATCAGACGACAACATGTTGGTAATGATCCAAGATTGCTCTACCCGATGATCAAGGTGAAACCGAAACATCGCTCTGTGACGTGAAAACGCCCTCCGGGAAAGCACCACAATCTGCTGATATGCCGCAGGCAGACAATACTCTCTCGCCATCAACTATGTTCCGTGACCATTCGGTAGCGATTGGCGAGTTCTGGGTGCATATTCCAGATATCTATTGCTTCAGTTAAAAATGACCTCAACTCACCAATCTGCTCAGCTTGAGCACTTTCAAGTTCTTCTCTCGCGCGAAATTGATTTCCGACAGCCTCATAAACAAGGGCTGCATTGACTCGAGTCATCGTCAGACCAGGAGTGATCTGCAGATCGGCGTGACGAACCGCACTGTCGAGATCACCCTTGAACATCGCGTGGAGACACGGTACAACATGATACCAAGCGGGATGGTGCGGATTGAGTTCGATCGCACGCATCGTCATTGATGCGGCTTCGTCCCAAACGCCGAGACACATCTTGAGCACCGAAAGATCAGCGAGCAGATTCGCATGGTTCGGACAAAGCCTGATCGCTTTCGCCGCGGCCCGTTCAAATCCAGCCAGGTCCTTGGAGTGGAAGAGGGCAGTAGCTAAAGCCTGGAAAGTAAACGCTGAAGAAGAGTCGATCTCGACTGCGCGTCGGGCGGACTCGACCGCGCAGCCAAGCCACTCATCCTTACTTCGCATGTTATCACCAAAGAAACGAACGGCGTCAGTGCACAAGAGGGAGTAGGCCGCCCTAATTGATGCGTTGCTAGGATCGAGTTCGATCGCAGCCGGGAGATTTTCCCGAAGGGCGTAATAGCGATCCGGTAATGGCTCTGCCCAGTACCTATAGAATCGAAGCACCCACTCATAAGCATTTAGGCTTTCAGATTTGCGTTGGTGGGCGTCTTCGGAGAGCAGGCGAGGAATGATACCGTACGGTTCGGCCACTTTTGCCGCAACACTACGTGTGATCTCGTCCTGAATCTCTATGATGTCTTGCGCTGTCACATCTCTTGTGTAGCTTTCAGTCCAAACTTGGCGTCGGTCGGTGGAGTCCACAAGGCTTGCGTTCACGCGGAACCTATCACGTCCGCGTCGCACTGTTCCGGATAGGACGAATCGAGCGCCCACTTCGTTGGATATAAGCCTGAGATCTTGTCGCTTATCGGAAAGCCGGAATGATGTCTGACGCCCTAACACCTTGACATCTGGGAAGCGTGAAAGCTCGTTGATAATCTCGTCGGTGAGCCCTTCGCAGAAAAACTGCTGCTCGGGGTCATCTCCCAGATTTTCAAATGGAAGGACCAATACCGCCGGCAGATCAGTCACGATCGAGGATAACGGCGAATCAATTGAGTCGCGGTTAAGCCATTTAAATCTCGGTACATATTGACCCTTTGGTACATCGATTCGCAGAAAATCTTCAGCTCCGGCATCAGCGTAGTATGCCTGAAGTTTGCGGCGAAGGCGACGAGCATCGACCCGAACAATCGGATCTGTAGTTGGATCAAATCCTGAACTTTTGTTGTATACCGACACTCCGATGGTATAAGCCTTCAACTGCTCACCCCTACCAGCTAGCGTCTCTTGAACAACAAACTTGAGAAATGCCTGCATCCGATGCGAATTTCTGAACTCTGCGGATGCAAAGACTCTTTCCAAATGATCACACACTGCCGATTCGTCCGGCTGGCTGGGTCTGGAAGAATTCGAATTTCTTGGCTTTACCGGTGTCATGTCAATTGCAGTCGTAAATACATATACAACATTGGGTTAGGCGTCCTCGGGCTGATGGCTTCATGGACCCAAGTATAACCGTATTACACTTCACAGTGCAACTTTAAGACGCGATTCTACCTCCTCGTGGCGACCACACTGACCACCGGAGGACCACATGGCCACCCGACCACCGTTCCTGTTCACCAGCGTAGAGCAAATTGAGCGCGAATCGCTCCGTCAGCAAGCGCTCGCGGTGCTCCCTGAGATGAAGAACATCTCAGAGTACACCGAGTATCTCTCCGGCGGCCGAACTGCACGGATGCGCCGATTCGACCCCGGAGTTGATTTCGCAACCCCTCCCGCAGTCGCCGTTCTCATGGGTTCGGCTGAGCACCAGAGGTCGGGATTGAACGATAGTTTCAGTCGCTTCTTGGCAGAGGCCCTCGGGCTTCCGGTGGTGAGTGTACACGAGAGTCAGGTGACGCAAACCATGAACAGCGACTGGATCACATCGTGGTGGCGTTGGTGCTCTGAGAGCGCCGGAGAGATAGGTCTTGATCCAACCAGGATTGTGCTTCTCGCCCGTGGTGAGATCTGCGGGTCACTTCTCTGCGCACTATCGACCTTGAGCGACGCTGAGCTTCAGCCACCAAGGGGTTTGTTTCTAATGTGCGGTGATTTCAGCGGCGTTGACTTTACCTTCATTCAATCAGTTTCTCGAAACGGGCGAACGCCCCCCCCAATCTACATCGCGACTAGTTCAGTTGGTTCCGAGCGGACACACTGCCGTCATGTAAGTACTTACTTGTTCGATCACGACATTGAGTGTTGGTATGTGGAGTGGCCCGGTGTGACCACCCACTGCCTAGACAGTATCGATCGGGTTCCAGAAATGGAGCGGTACATTGACGCAATGGTGGTCACTATCCGCGGACTTCTCTCAAACTCAGCACAAACCGATATAGGAGATCCGTCATGAACATCGCATCATCAGGAATCTTTAACTGTATTGTTGTAACCAGCATCGCCTTCCTCGCCGGCTGTGGAGACAGCGAGGGCAAAATTGGCACAAGTACACCATCTACTCGTCCTGTCAAGATTGCTACGGCTCAGCAGCAGTCCGACGAAGTCTTGAGGGTCTACCCCGCAATCGTGAACGCGAACGAGTCAGTGAGACTCTCATTCCAAGTCGCCGGACGATTGATTGAGTACCCGGTCAACAACGGCAGCAGCTTGAAATCTGGAGAACTAATCGGACGGCTCGACGCAGTCGATTATCAGAATCAGGTGGATGCTGCTCAAGCGCTCGTGACTGCTGCTGGGGCGAAGCTCGAGCGTATGCGGCGCGCCCGTGAGAAAAACGCTGTGAGCGAGATTGAGGTCATCGAGCAACAAGCAACTCTCGATTCTGCAGTAGCGAGACTCAAAATTACAAAGAAGGCTCGCGAAGACACGGAGCTGCGAGCTCCTTACGACGGAGTAGTATCCCGCACCTTGTCGAACTCGTTCGCCGAGATCGCAGCCGGGCAAGGCATCGTACTCTTCGAGTCGGAGGACATCACCAAACTGGAGATCTCGATCCCTGAGCAGGACATCGTATATGCGAGCGAGTCCAATCCGGGACGGTTCATAGCCACTTTCGACTCACTGCCCGGACGTTCCTTCCCGCTCACATTCAAAGAAGTTGACACACGGGGCGACTCGGTAACACAGACATACCGAGTGGGACTGACGATGCCCTCTCCAGAGGATGTCAACATTCTCCCCGGTATGACGGCTGAAGTGACTTGGTCGCGCCCTAGATTCGAAGTATCAAGTGGCGTCCTGATTCCGGCTAGTGCTTTGTTCTCGGCCCCGAACGGTGACACACATGTTTGGGTTATCAATCGAGACTCCATGATAGTTTCAAAGCGGCGAGTGCGACAAGGCGGCATCGCCGAGGGGGCGATGGCCACTGTCCTCGATGGGCTTGAACCCGGAGAGATGGTCGTCTCGGCGGGCGTCAATCATCTCCAAGACGGAGTCACGGTAAGGCCGTTGAACTCAACCCAGCTGTCAGCAAGCAACCGGTGAAGTACTTTGCGTAGGGAGACTTTCTATGAATCTCGGTGAACTTTCCATCCAAAAGAAAACGATCGTGTTTGTACTCGCAATAGTCTCGATTGTTGCCGGGATCCTCGCATACGGGAAGCTTGGTCGACTTGAAGACCCCGAATTCACGATCAAGGAAGCAGTGATCGTGACGCCTTATCCCGGCGCGTCAGCCGAGGAAGTTGAGGCGGAGGTTTCCAACGAGATTGAGAAGGCACTGCAGCGTCTCGGGCAAATCAAGCGTGTTGAGTCGACCAGCACCCGTGGACTCTCGATCGTTCATGCATACATGCGGGACGAGTACGACAAGTCTCGTCTACCACAGGTCTGGGACGAGTTGAGGAGAAAGGTGCAGGCGGCCCAGAGCAGCCTCCCCCCCGGGGTACAGACCGCCTTGATCGATGACGACTTCGGCGATGTGTACGGGGTATACGTTGCGATCACCGGAGATGGCTACGAGGCCCATGAGCTCAAGGCCGTCGCAGACATGCTGCGACGGGAGCTGCTGCTGGTACAAGACGTCAAGCGGATCGTCTTCTGGGGTGAACAGCGAGAGGCCGTCTATGTCGAGATGGACCGCGAGCGTCTAGCCACGCTCGGCATCACCCAAGAGCAGATCTTCTCGACACTCCGTACGCAGAATCTCGCTGTCGATGCGGGCCGTGTCGCCGTCGGCTCCGAGTTCATTGCGGTCACACCGAGCGGCCGGTACGAAAGTGTACAAGAGCTCGAGGATCTCGTCGTCAGCGACGCCGGCGACAATGCACAGATCCGCCTTGGAGACGTCGCCACGATTCGTCGCGGGTACGCCGAGCCATCCGAACGCATTCTCAGGCTGAGTAACACCCGTGTGGTCCGAGACGGCATCGAGGTGCCATTCGAATCAGTCGGTGCCGATGTGGTGTCGGAGGAAGATGTGTCCATCGACATAATCTCCACGAACGCTCGCGCAATCGGGCTCGGGGTTTCAACGGTCACTGGCGGCAACGTCGTGACCATGGGCGAGGCTCTCACTACTCGACTCGACGAACTCGAGTCAGAAATCCCAATCGGAATCGATGTCCATGTTATTGCACTTCAGCCGGAAGCCGTCACAAAGGCGATCAGCAGTTTTGTCGTCAACCTCCTTGAAGCAGTCGCAATCGTTGTAGTGGTTCTCTTGCTCTTCATGGGTCTCAAGAGCGGGCTACTGATCGGGTTCATCCTCTTCCAGACCATCTGCGCCAGCTTCATCATCATGGAGATGCAGGGCATCATGCTCCAGCGCATCTCGCTAGGCGCGTTGATCATCGCTCTTGGAATGCTCGTCGATAATGCCATCGTCGTCACCGAGGGCATGAAGACAAAGATTGAAGCGGGTATACCCAAGATCCAGGCCGCTCGCGATGTGGTGTCGCAGAACCAGTGGCCGTTGCTTGGCGCCACCTTTGTTGCAGTCATCGCATTCGCAGCGATTGGGGTTTCCCCGGACGATACAGGCGAGTTCTGTCGATCACTCTTCCTAGTCCTGATGATCTCGTT
>WUAK01000017.1 GCA_009827205.1 Phycisphaeraceae bacterium
AGATGAAGCGCACAGACGCGGTGCCCGCGCCGTAGTCACGCAGGCCCTTGATGCCAGCCTCGACGCCCTCTGGGTGGTTGGCGAGCCCAAGGTAGTTGTTGGAGCAGAAGCAGAGCGTGTCACGGAAGGAGCCGTCGTCCATGCGCATCTTGACGACCGCGTCCATGGGCGAATCGAGCATCTGCAGGTGCTTGTACTGCCCGCCGTCGGCGAGTTCTTGGAGTGTTTTGTCGGTGCGCTGGTCGAAGCTGCTCATGGGTGTTCTCCGCGTGTCCGCAGAGTTTAGGCGCTGGCCAGGGCGTCTCAGTCGTTGCGCGGGGAGTCCGGATTCCGCCCCTGTCCAGTGATGAGCCTGGCACCCCTGCCGAAGGTGATGTACATGTAGATCCACTCGAACATGGTCACGACTTTGTTGCGGAACCCGATCAGGAACGCGATATGCACGAACGCCCACAGCAGCCACGCGGGAAGGCCGGAGATCTTGAGCCAGCCAAAGTCCGCGATCGCGCGTCGGCGGCCGATGGTTGCCATGTTGCCCTTGTCGCGGTACCTGAACGCGGGTCGTTTGCCGGGCGGGGTGGTAACACCGGACTTGATCTCGCTTGCGATGATCCCTGCCGCGTGTTTGCCCATCTGAATCGCGCCCTGCGCGACACCCGGTGTCTCCTTGCCTTTGCCATCGCCGGCTTTGCAGATATCGCCCGCCGCGAACACATTGGGGTAGCCGGGCAAACTCAGGTCTGGCAGGACGACGAGCCTCCCGGCGTTGTCCAGTTCGCTGCCCGCCGACTCGGTAATCCGCTCGGCTTTCACGCCCGCGGCCCAGTACACCGCGCCGGCGTCGATCCGTTTGGTCGTGTCCCCGGATCTGATCTCAACACCGTCGGAATCGATCTCCTCCGCGTATGTGTTGAGAAGGACTTCGACACCCATGCCGACGAGGTCTTTCCTGGCTCGCTCGGATTGATCCTCGTCGAACGCGGGAAGCAAACGACCCCCGGCTTCAACGAGCACGATGCGTGTCTCGGACGTGTCGATGTTCCTGAAATCGGGCGGCAGGCTCTTCGTCGCGATCTCTGCCAACGACCCAGCCAGCTCGACCCCTGTGGGCCCGCCTCCGATCACGACAAAGGTCATGAGCGCCCGCTGTGTATCGGTGTCGTCCGCGAGTTCTGCTTTCTCAAAGCTGGACAGGAACTGCCTGCGGATTTCGAGCGCATCCTCGATCGATTTGAGCCCGATCGCGTGCTTGCTCCAGTCGGTGTGCCCGAAGTACGAATTCGTGGTGCCAGCCGCGATGAGCAGATAGTCGTAATGCTCCGCGCCGCGCTGCGTGTAGACGGTGTTCGCTTGCGGGTCGAGGCGTGTAATTTCCTCCATACGGACCGCGACATTTGTCTTGCGAGAGAACAGATTCCGGATGGGGACAGCGATCTGCGATGGGCTCAGCCCTGCGGTCGCGACCTGGTAGAGCAAAGGCTGGAATAGATGGTGGTTGCGTCTGTCAAAGAGAATCACATCGGTATCGGTCTTGCGGAGCCTCCGCCCGGCACTCAGTCCAGCGAAGCCTCCTCCGATGATGATGACCCGTGGGCGCGCCACGCGATTCCTTTCACTGAGTCATTGCTGCTCGTGCTCAGCTTCCGGATGAATCTTACGCGGCGCACGCGTGTTCGTCGGCAGCGGTTTGTTGTCCGTGAACCAGAGTTCAGCCAGAGATCCTCGCATCGTCGGGGGCAGGAGCGCACGCACCCCGAGCCTCGCGATCGGCCTGCCCAGCATGAGCCCGACCGACCCCGCGATGAGCCAGAGCATGAACACGCACGCGACAGCCGGGAGCCACATGCTCTCTCTGGCGATCTCGCTTGGTGAAACCCAGCCCACCAGCCTCCGATCGATTGTCGTGGAAATCAGGAAGATCGCGAGCATCATGATCGCCGGGACGGCGCCCACAACAAGCAGCACAGACCTGCGAGCGCCGAGGATCAGGACAGCCAGCACTGATCCCATCGCAAACATCGGGATCGTCATCAGCGCCATCACGGGCACGCTCGACCGGATCGTGTGAGTGAACCCGGTGAAGAACGATGAGAAACGGTTCTGGGAGCGCCACCAGGTTGTATCGATCGCGTACCAGCGGTTGGCGATGAACGTGCCGTCGGCGGCGCGCTGAGAGGGTGCAGCCGCCGTTCGACCGGCATACGGGTCGCGCCCCGCGGCTTCCTCGGAATTCACGTGCTCGGCCCACTGCGATGCGATCTCTATCGCGAGCGGCTCCGCGGCGGTTTCTTTCAAACCCTCGGACATCGCCGAGAGCAGGAGCAGAACCATCACGAGTGAGCCGAGCACCGTCAGTGCGTACGCGAGCGCGGCAAAGACCCTGATCCTGCCGGGCCAGCGCCCGAGCATCGGGTACTCCTGCACCGCGGCGGGTGTGCCGCACTCGGGGCAGCGCGCGATGTAGAGCCCGTAGTGCTCTTCCTTAAAGACGGGCTGCCCGCGCAGGTTGTAGGCACACTTCACGCAGAGGCGGTCGCCCATGATCGTCGATATAGGTATTGCTTTCTGCTCGATCGTCATCCCGCGCGATTCCTGCTCTGAAGTTTGCGTGCCCACTTGAGAGAACGTCGAAGGCGTCGCGCGACGATCTTGTCCCTGCTTGGCATGGTTGCTTTGCCCACAAACAGGCCTGCCGCGGTCAGCAGCCAGCATACCCCTGCGACCTGCACCATCGAGCCGTACACCCGAAGCACGGGTCCGAATTCGAAGGCAATCGCGTCGATACGCACGAGAACCGTCGGGACCGATGTGCAGCACACAAGCAGCAGCCCACCCCACGCCAGCGCGAGATGCGTCATCTTCCAGTGCCAGAGAAGTCTGCTCAGGACGAGCCCTGAGAGCAGCTGCACGAGTGCGATAATCGTGAGCAGAACACCGATCGACAACAGTTCGGACCTGTCCGCGTTGCGAACGGCGTGCGTGAGCGCGGGCCAGGGTGCTCGTTCGTGCACCTCGGCTTGCCTCGTCGCCAACCCCGATATCAGCACCGCGGCACCAGACACACAGAGGACTACAAAGATCGTCAACGCCATACGGTTAAAGGCGCGGTCGAGCCTCCGGAACGCGACAGGGTGTGTTCTTAGCCTGTGCTTCCTGCGGACGATCGAGACGCCGCAGGAAGGGCATGTGCAGACCGGGAGCCCGTACACAGGATCGGGCGGCGCGGGGGCATTACAGAGTTCATAGCCGCAGCTTGTGCAGAGTTGCGAAGCGAGCACGGCAGATGATACAGACTCTCACCGATCAGGGTTCAATGAAATCCAAGACTGTCAATCACCCACAACCGTTATTGAAGTTGTTGACCCATGCGGTGAAGTCGGTCGGCGTGCACGAGCCGTCGCCGTTCTGATCGCACTCGGGCAGGTTGTTGTTGAACGCGTTGACCCACGCGGTGAAGTCGGTCGGTGTCACCTCGCCGTCACCGTTGACGTCGGCGACGCAGTTCGGTGTCACCTCGACGATGAGTTTCGGGTTCGGATCGGGCGTCTCTTCGGTTCCGAACGACACAACCCGCCCAATCGTTGGCTCGATGTCCGAGATCAGTATCCAACCGAAGTTCGTGACTGTCCCGTCGATCATGTCGATCACGTCCTGGGTGACGTCAAATCCAACTGGCGTGAGCAGGAGCGTGAACGTCGCCGAGTCCGTCGCGATTGGATCGAAGTCGCCTCCCGCGTTGTTCCAGTTGGCGCCGAACCCGTCAACGAGCCAGGTGACGTCATCGGGTCCAGCAAGCGAACCGAGCCCGCCGCCTGTGCCCTGACCACGCGCGGGGCCCTCGTTCCAGTCGCGGGTGAGCCTGAACGCAGAGACCGGCACAGGACCACGGATCGCGCGGGGCGTGAGCTCGAGCGTCGCCGAGACGATGTCTCCCGCAGGCAGAACAGATAGATCAAACCTGATCAACGCTCTCTTGGTAAGGCGATTGTTGCTCGTACCCGAGAAAAGCGCGCCATCCCCGATCGCCTGAGTCGCGACATCGAGGATCGTGGCCTCGTTCTGCGCTTCGAGCTCGAACACCTGAGCTGAAGCGCTCGCGGCGAGGCACACCGACAGCACACATGGGAACACAGGAATACCTACCACGGCAGCACCTCTCATACATACGGCTCTCTGATGACAACCAAGTCCAATTCTAATGCGGGCTCAAGAGCGATGATATACAAGCTTGGAAACTTGTAATCGGATTCTGGTTGGGTACACGCCGTCTACCGATGGATACACTTCACGGATGCTGTTTAACCCTTTTTCAAGGAAATCTATCGTCGATCGAGGCCGACTGGCGCGCCGGACGCACGAGATCTGGCTGACCAACGCACTCTCGAACGGCAAGCCACACCCAAGGATTCCCAAGCGGGAAGCGAGGCTGGGCGGCTTCGACGAGATCATGCGGACACCCGGCGGCCGGATCTGGGCCAGGCAATGGTGGGCCGACGCCTTCTCATCTAAGAAATACGACTGAATCCACGCATACTTATCGGCCGACAATGAGAGCGTCGGCTTTCCTACACCGACCAGTGGAGCAGCGCCAATGAGCGAAGATTCGACACAGCAGAAAGCCGCCCACACCACCAGCCTTGCCCGGAAGTGGGTCATCAAGATGGCCGTCTTCCTCATCGTCCTGGTCGGATTCGGAATCTACGGCCTCTACGACGCCATCATCGCGTACCCGAACCGGGGTGAGAACTCAGCCTCATGGCACCTGCACCAGTATTTGCTCAAGGCTGACGAGGCGAGGCTCCTCGAGAGCGACCTTGGTGTCCCCGAGGGGATGACCGCCCGTGAGCACATGGCTGACATCGAAGACAGACTCAACGAACTGACACAGACTGCCGCGGGCAACTCGTTCCGGGCCCGAGAGGCAGCAGCTGAGATCGCACGCTATCACTGGCTCAACTCTCTCGGCGTGCTGGGCAGGCTCTCAGAAGAACGCGTTGCGTCTGACATCGGTGATCGCCCGAGCGACAAGCTCGCAGAGCTTGACGCCGAGTGGTCCAACACCACCGAACAACCAAAGCCACTTGCGAGCTACGACATCCCCGTCCAGTGGGCGTTCGTTGTGGTCGGCCTGGGCGGCGGCGGGCTGCTGCTTCTGCACATGTTGCGTACAGCAAGCCGCAAGTACACGTGGGATCCGAGTGAGATGCGTCTCGGTCTGCCGGGCGGGGTTTCGATCGTGCCTGGCGACGTCGAGGTCTTCGACCGTCGCAAATGGGACAAGTTCCTCGTCTTCCTCAAGATCAAGTCTGAGCACCCGCAACTAGGCGGGCAAGAAGTCAAGCTCGATCTCTATCAGTACGAGCCGCTCGAGGAGTGGTACCTCGCGATGCATCGCCACGAACGCCCTGAAGACCTCATCGAAGAGGACGAGGACGAAGGCGAGAGCGGTGGTGGGGAAGAGAGCGATACGGAATCTGAAACTCAGGAATCGGAACAACACCCGAGACCGGAGCCCACGGGCTCCTGAGCCCGGAGGCGCCCTTTGACCTGGGTCGTAGCAACACTTGTTCTCATCTGCTCGCTCGTCGGTGTCGTGCTGACGCTTGTGACATTGCCCGGCATGTGGTTCATGCTGCTCGTGGCGATCATCGCGAAGTTTGTCACACCCGATATCTTCGGTTGGTGGATCGTGATCGCCGCCGCTGTGCTGGTGCTCCTTGCTGAGATCACCGAGATGGCAAGCTCCGCCGTCGGTGCCAAGGCTGGTGGGGCTTCAAAGCACGGCATCACCGGCGCGTTCATCGGCGGCATCCTGGGTGCGATCGCTGGCACGATTTTCTTGTCGTTCATCCCCATCCTTGGGACCATTCTGGGGGGTGTCATCGGAGCCGCGGCATTAGCGGTTGTCATGGAGCGAAACGGCGCCCAGCGCACGTGGAAGGAGTCGGGCAAGGCCGGCGCCGGAGCTGCCGCGGGCCGGGTGGCGGCGACGTTCATGAAAACAGGCCTCGCGATCGCCATGGGGCTGGTGCTGTCGATCGCGGCGTTCTGGCCCGCATCCCAGTCAGTCGACGAAGCGCTGGTGCCAGCCGACCAATCCGGTATGATCCAAGCCGAGGAGCCCTGAGGCACAATCCGTTGGCTGGAGCCGACGACCGGAGCGATGGATCGCATGTCTGACACACCCGCCGCTGAGGCAATTCAGAACGACGCACAGAAGGGTGGCCAGAAACACTTCGTGCTCGACACGAACGTGCTGCTGCACAACCCGAACGCGCTCTTCGTGTTCGAGGATAACCACGTCGTCATCCCTTACCCGGTGATCGAAGAACTCGACACGATGAAGAGGCGCGAGGACGACATCGGGCGAGCCGCGCGTCAGTGCATCCGTCACCTCGATCGCCTGCGTGCATTAGGGAAGCTGACCGAGGGCGTCAGCTGGGGTGAGCTGCAGGCGTCACAAGAATTCAACCCGTCCTCGTTCCTTGCTGAAGGCAAAGCGGGCACCATTCGCGTCGATGTCACCGATCCTGCGCGCCCCGCCGCGATCGGCAAGGACATGCCCGACAATCACATCATCGCCGTCGCCTACGCGCTCAAGCTCGCAGACGAGCGCGCGGTCTTTGTCTCGAAGGATCTGTCGGCGCGCATTAAGAGTGACGCTCTGGGCATCAAGACCGAGGATTTCGAGAATCAGAAAGTCGACGCCGAGCGGCTCTACACGGGGTACTTCGACCTCACGGTACCCGGCAACCTGATCGACGACCTCTACCACGACAAACAGCTCGATATCGAGAGACTCGATGATCAGCTAACAATAGAGAACCCGGACGGTTCAACGGCGAAGCGCGACATCAAGACAAACCAGTTCATCGTGCTCCACGATGAGAGCGACCCGAACCACACGGGTCTTGCGCGAAGGCTCGCGAGCAGACTCGCAGAGACGGATCAGATCATCCCTGTCACGGGGCCACGCAAACCGGTCTACGGCATTCTCGCGCGCAACGTGCAGCAAACCATGGCGCTCGATCTGTTGCTCGATGACGAGATCAGGCTCGTCACGCTCCTTGGCTCGGCGGGCACGGGCAAAACGCTCCTGGCGATCGCGGCGGGCATGGCAAAGGTGTTCCTCGACGACCGTTTCGAGAAGCTACTGGTCGCAAGGCCCATCATGCCCATGGGCCGCGACATCGGTTACCTGCCGGGCGACAAGGACGAGAAGCTCTTCGCGTGGATGCAGCCCATCTTCGACAACCTCAGCTACCTGCTCTCAACGCGCGGCGGTCAGCACGAGGTCGCCGACAGCCACACCACCGAGCAACGCATCGAGCAGCTCATGGCGGGAGGTCAGCTGGTGCTCGAGCCCCTGACTTATATCCGGGGTCGATCGATCCCGCACCAGTTCATGATCGTGGACGAAGCTCAGAACCTGACACCTCACGAGGTCAAGACGATCATCAGCCGCGTCGGCGAGGGCACCAAGATCGTCCTGACGGGCGACATCGGGCAGATCGACAACCCATACCTCGATCGTGCGTCGAACGGACTCAGCTACGCGGTCGAACAGATGAAAGACGTCGGCATCGTCGGTCATGTCACGCTCGCCAGCAGCGTGAGATCCGAGCTGGCGAGCCTGGCTTCAGAACTGCTATGAGTGAGTTACTCAAGCGACGTTCAAAGCGTTTCTTCTCAGTAATTGGTCTTGCATTCACGCTTGGCCTGCTTGTCTACTTTGGCCGAACCGAGTGGCGCTACTTTCAGCACGGCGAGAAAGCAGTGGCTTTGCTCATATCAGATGAGTTTGAGCGTACTGGTAAAGGGGGCCGGAACGTACTCCAATACCGATTCAGAGATGATGTGCTGGATACCGAGCGACAAGAAAAAGACTGGTATCGCGCGCTCTATAGCCCAGTATTTACAGAGCGAAGAGAACTCGAACACGTATTTATTGAGTACATTCCGGGTGAACGAGGGGCTTCCCGGCTCGATGGGAATAGTCCCAAGAGCTACATCATCGGGACTTTGGTGGTTGCAGTCTGTCTGGCATACAACGTAGCAGTGTCGCTCAAGCCAATTAAGTCAAAGAGTGATTAACTCATCCGTCGTACGCGAGTGCCTGCTCGACGCGGCTGCGCTCGCGGTCGAAGAACCGGCGCCACTCGGCATCGGACTCGATGAGAATACCCGTGCGGAGCAGGTCGACGTACTCGGGAGTCGCGCGGGCGAGCTTGTGGAGCGCAGCGGACTTGCCACGGATCGCGGGCAGCCACCTCGGGTCGAGCGCGAGCGCCTCGTCGAAGTGCTGGAGCGACTCTTCCGCGTAGTCGGCTTCGAGCCAGAGTCTGCCAAGGCTCGTGTAGGGTTCCGGGCGATTAGGCTCGAGCTCGATCGCCCGCTGGAACGCGGTCTCCGCGTCGACGTAGTTCTGCTGCGCCATCAGCACGTTACCGAGGTTGTTCCACGCGCCGGTCTGGTTCGGGAAGATCTCGAGCGATTCGCGGTACAGGCTGTCAGCCTTCTCGAACTGGCGCTTGCGGTACGCGTCGTCGGCCTGAGCGGTCAGCGAGCGGGCGCGGTTGATGTCACCCCTTGCGGTCATGTCTGCGGGCCGACGGAGGTTCGATGTGCCGTTCGTCTGACACGCTGCCATCGCCAAGAGCATGCCGCCCGTCGCCGCGGAGAGAACAACCACACGTCCGATTCGCTTGCTGATCACTGCTTCTTCTCCAACCGAGAGAAACTCAGGGTCACGTTCCAGCCCGTCTTGTCGGGCTTGGGCCTCATCGCGAGGCTGTGCACACGCATCCCCTCGATGTCCCGTTCAACCGCCGCCGCCCAGCGGATCGGGTCGCTCGCCTCGGCGACCGTAAACTCTTTGAACACAAACACTCTTCGGTGTGCTGAGCCGGTCTCTGTTTCGGACCGCTCCGAATTGAACACCGGCGGTTCAATCTCTGCGTTTCGTGCGGCCTGTTGCAGCAGGGTCAGCGGGCTTGAGAGCCGCTCATAGATTACAGGACCATCGCCCGACTCCTGCGGGTCCTGGAGCGACCGATATGTCGCAAGCTGGCTCTGGACATTCCTCTGCGTGAACTGGGCAGAGGAGAGCGACCGCAGCGACCCGGTGCGCTGCGTGTAGCCCAAGAGCGCGTACACGCCGGCCGCAAAGAGCACGAGCACCGCCAGCACGATGAGCACGCGGGGGCGGTTGCGCCGCTCGGCGGCCGAGGCCCGGCGCTGCATCATCAGCCTGTCCTGGTCGCTGACCCCGATCATTCGCCGCCCTCTTCCTCGTCAATATCTCGCCAGTAGCCTTGCATGGTTGCGATAGTCTTCGTGCTCGTCTGGCGCACTTCTGGATCATCCCAGTTGACGTATATCGCATTCTGCAAAACCTTTGGCTGATTCTCAGCTGCCTCTGTTGTAGTCGCGTCCAGCTCGATGTAATTCAGATACTGATCCACGAGCAGCCTTGAAAGTGTGACGTCCGTTGTGTTCGCAAGAAAGAACGCGATCTCATCGACCGCAAGAAGGACCGGCCGAGCCTCTTCGAAGTCGCCCCCGCTCTGTTCGAGCTGCAACGCAGAGATCGCGGACTGGAGTGAGAGGATCGGATACACCGGGTCGGCGTTCACGCCAAGCTCGCTGACGATCAAGGCGTTGGTCTCGACAGTGATATCCGCGGCCTGCATGCTCGCGTCTTCTGCTGATCCTCGGAGCTTGGTTCCAAGCACGCCCAGCGCCACCGCGCCGATCAGGATCACGCCCGCGACCCAGCGGTACATCCCCCGGTGTGCTCTGCCCGGTCTGCTCGCCAGAGAGCCGATGGGCTTCGATTCGTGCGCGCGACGTTTGGTCTTGCCGCCGGCGGTCCTCTCTTGAAGTCTGAGGAACGTTGTCAGGATCGGGTCGTCCACGCGCAGCAGATCGAGCGAAGCGCCGGGCCAGACATTGTGTATGGCTTGCCCGAATTCACCCGCGCCGGGTGTGCGTCCCTCGTCGTGATCCACAAGGCACAGGACGCGCCTGGGCGATCGTCCGAGCTGAGCTGTCCACGCGAGCCAGTCCATCGCGAGCCGGCCCGAACCGAACGAACGCGCTTTCTCGTTATCAACGAACGCGTCGGGCTCGATCCTTGCTGACCCGGCTGCCAGCAGCTCGCCCTCGTCGCACCAGGCCCACTGCACATGCCCGTCGGGCTCGACCAGCATCACCGCGGTGTCCACCCGGCTGACCGACACGAGCGGATCGTTGTCTTCGCGGATCTCACCCGCCGGGTCCCACGCCGACGCGATCGCGTGCCACAGGCTCGTCACCTGCGCTACCTCGATCTTCATCTCGTCGAGCGCATCGATCAGCAGTTTGACAGGCAGGTCGCCCATCGCAAGTACCGCGGCGCGCCTGCTCGGCGTGTCTTCCTCGTCGGCATTCTTGCGCCTGATGATCAGACCTTGGCCGCTGTTCTTTGCAAGCTGTTTATCACCAAGCGGCTCAAGACTCGAACCGCCAACGGGCACAAGCGATTCAACCGTCTCCGCTGCTTCCAGAGCTGGCATGGTTGACCAGTCGCCCCACGCGCCAGCTGATTTCTGGCGGACTGCTGCGCGAACCACCGTGGCGTCTGCGCCCGGCACGTCGAGCCAGGAACAAACAGCGCCGCGTGGATCGAGACACAAGAGCCCGATGTTCCCGCCCGTGGTCGCGTCGATTCTTGCGCGGAGCCACTCGGCTGCAAAGCGGACACCCTCGAGCGCGTCGGCCTCGTCTGGAACGCTGTAATGTTCCTCCTGCATGTCACCGATCAGGCGCAGGCCAACCAGACGCTGACCGCTCGGGTCACGCTCAACATATACAGCGGGGCCTCTCAACGTTCCTCGCCTCTTTGTCGCATTTCGCGCTCTTTCATCCGGCGTTCAAACTCGTCGCGACGCTTCTCCACATCTGTCATGTTCTCTATCTGCGTGTCGCGGTCCGAGAGGTAATTCCGAGTGGCTGCCTGGCCCGGAATGTTGATCGTCGCGGCGGCGCCCTGCTCGGGCGGAGTCGCGACCGACACGATCTGCCCCGACGATTTCGAGAGCGAGATCCGCTCGATGACACCGCCACGGTCGATCTCGATCTTGTCGCGCGCCACATCGATGACCTCGGCGTCGTAAGCCTCGAGCCTCGTGCCCTTGCGGAGCATTCGCTGCTTGCCGTCAATCTCGACGAGCGCGAAGCTGAAATTGGGCTCGAACACCCCGCCCAGGTACTTCCAGCCGTCGGCTGAGGTGACTTCTGTCGTTTGCTGATTCGGTTGTGTATCAGGTGTGATGGGTTCTATTTGCTCAACACCCTCGACTTTGGCGACATTCTGGAGGGAGTCGCCGATGATGCCAGCGTTGATATCTTGCTGGTTGTCCGCCGGGGTCGAGTTGTTTGCTTGCGGGGTATCCGTAGACTCAGAACCACCGAATACCGCTGGCTGCGAGGGTGCCTCAGGCAGACCCGGATCGTAAATGACGGCAACGGCGACAAGCGCAACGAGCACGAGCCCTGCGACCTGCGCGATGCGCGTCTTTCTGATCGCTTTGGTTCTGTTGGCACCGCTCATTCTTTGCCTCCTTGGTCGGGGCCGAAACTCCCGGTCGGAGTGTAGCCGACACCGTCATCGAGCCGTTTCCAATCCAGGAACCACGCGTTGGCGTGCTCGCTGCCAGAAACCAACGGGTCCGTCTCGTCCTCGCGGGGGATCACCACCACCGCCTCGTACCTTCCCAGCGTCGCCTCGCGGATCACTCCATCGGGCCCGGTCAACTCGGCTCTCACGTTCCAGAGCGTGGGAATCGTGGTCCAGAGAGCCGTCACCTCGCTCTGCTCGTCGTCATTCAGACCCGCGTCGCGTGCGACGTCGAGCAGCTGGAGCCGTGTGATTTCGTCCTCGGAGTCTCGCAGGCGGACGAGGTCTGCGGTGTACACATCCACGATCTCGGCATTGGCGACCACAGCCATTGCCATCGCGTGGATCACCTCGGGCGGGGCGAGCTTGATGTTGACCGCGAGCGGTCCCGCCTGCCTGCCGAACCGATCCGAGTACCCCGGTCCTGCGATCTCAAGGTGCTCGCGCACAAGATCCGCGATCTCTCTCTGTCGCTCCAGCGGCATGATCTCAGTTGTCGGCTGCTTGGTTTCGAGCCCCGCCGGGTTGACGAGAGCCGTGGACTGCGACTGTGTGAACCAGACCGTCAGCGTGCGGTCACCCGAGTAATCCACTGTGAATGCGACGCCGTTGTCAGCAATGAGATCTTCGAGCTCCTGCTTGGCCGAGAACTGAAGCCAGAGCGCGATCACTTCGCGGAGCCCTCGCTCGCGGTGGTCGTCTATATACGACTGCAACTGCGCGTTGGCGGCGCTGGCACGCACAGTGTCGCGGTTCAGAACGACCGCCACCGTGAGACTCGCCACGAGCGCCAGCAGCACGACCACGGGCATGACGTAGCCGCGGTTCACGCGCCACCCCCGAGTTCACTTTCGTCATCGCCCTCTGGGTTTGGGATATCGATGCTGATACCGATCTCGGGCCCTGGTGTCCAGCCGAGTTCGAACATCCAGCTGCCGTAGAGCCCGCCTGTGGTTTCGAGTTCGAGCTCGACAAACGCTGGGAACTGTCTCGATTCGGTGGCGCGCACCCGGCTGAGCTTCTCTCTGTCGATGAACGCGGTCCAGCTGATCGATTTCAGATGCTCGCTGAGCAGCGTTGGCGAGGGTAGCGATCGCTCATCGAACCACGCGCCGTCGGGGATATCGGTGGGCGGCAAAGGCACCCACCAGAGCAGGAATGAATCGCCGCTGGCAGATCGTTCGACCTCGATCGCGCCTCTGAAGCCGTCGAGGTCGTCGAAGCTGATCCGCTGGCCAGTCTGCTCTTCCTGGCTCGTCATCCGCGCACGTCTGTTGCGGTCCGAATCCGTGATGTCCTCTTCCTTTGTGGGCCCCACGGGCACCCGATCACTCACAACCTCGAGCCTGGGCATCCCGTTGGTTTCGTTGAGCTGGAATCGGAAACCCGCGCCCTCGATCGGTTCGGGGTAAACGCTGTCGAGATACTCCTCGATCTCTTCGTCGCTCGCGCCTTCGCGCATGATGTCACGGACGGTGTTGTTCGGAGCCGGGCGGAGTCTCGTCAGCGCTTTGTTGATCACGACACGCGTGGTCGCGAGCTCGTGCTGCTCTTGAGCGCGCTGGGCGAGACCGCTGTCGGTGCGTGTGACGCTCAGCATGACCGAGAGAGCAGTCCCGAGCACCAGCATGCCCACAACCATCGCGAGCATCATCTCAAGAAGCGTGAACGCCCGGCGGGTCATTTCAGCCACCCCCCTCTGCGTCCGGATCCTCGAACCCCGTCAGGGTCTGCAGAAGATCAGAGATGCGCCCCGGATCTCCCATGAGACGCTCCATCGAGTCCTCGCCCCGGCTGCCGAATCCGAGAGGATTGACCAGCCTCGTCAGCCTCACCCCGGTTGAAGCGCCCGGCACGAGAGTCTCGGGCCTGCCCTCGTCGAGCCAGACGGTCACACGGATTTCTTTGAGGTTGGTCAGCGCCGTTGGGACCGCGCCCTGTCGGCCCGCGGTCACCCGGTTCCTCCGGTTTGGTTCTTCGATGCGGATCTTGTCCTCGTCGAGGTCCCATCGGAAGGTGTAGATACCGTAGTCGATCGTGTCCGGCAGCTTGTCGACGCTCGTGGAGTCATCGAGATAGCTGACGATGACGCGGTTGGCCACCTCCGCTGCTCCGAGTCTCGCCTCGTCCCTCCGGTCCGAGTTCATGGCGTAGCTCAGGACGGAGAAGATCGACGACGCGACGATGGCCAGCAGAGCCGCTGCGAGGACCGCTTCGAGGAAGCTGAACCCGCGCCGGGTCATGGGTCGTCTGGGTTGTTTCTTCTTCGTGTTCATCATGGCCTAGCGCTCCGCGCCGCCGAGAGAATTGTGCGTTTAGGACTCTGCTTACTTGGCTGTCCTTGCAAGCGCGATCCAGATATCGATGTCGTCCTCGGTGCCCGCGATGCCGTCTGCGCCCATGCTGATGAGCGTGAATCCCTGCTCCTTCGGAGCGCCGGGCTTACCGGTCGGGCTGTAGTAGAACGGCTTGTCCCAGGAGTCTAAATCCGAACCCTGTACAAGCGGGCTCGGGATGAGTGTTTGGAGCGTTGGAGGGAATGCGTTGTTGTTGAGGTGATATGTCTGCAGAGCATTTTTGATCTGCTGCATGCTGGCCTCTGTTGTCTTGACCTTGGCGTCGTCGGCGCCGCCGATGAGGTTCCACGCGGCGACCGCCATCAGGATGCCCATGATCGCGATAACCAGCGAGAGTTCGAGCAGCGAGAAGCCCCGCGCGTGTGTTCTTCTGCGTGTGTTCGTTGTGGGCTGCATATCTCTTATTCCTTCGTGTCTGGTGGGCGAGCGGTTCACATTTGCGGGCCCATTCCCCAGCTACCAGGTTGCATCCGAGCCGTTGCAGATGAAAGTGCAAGGGATCACGAAACAAGTCTATGCGCGAGAGCCCAACCCCTCACTACAGACCGCAGCGGCGAGCCTATCGGCCTCGATGGCGATTATTGAACGGTCCCAGAACGGAATTGTTGATGCCGCGGATCAGCCGAACGCCTGGCGTGAGATCGAGAGCATGGGAGCCATGATCGCCAGGATCATGCCGCCGATGACGACGAAAATCGCGACAATCAGCAGCGGCTCAAGCACCGCCAGAAGTCTCCCCGAGAGCCTCTCGACCTGTTCGGTGTGGTCCTCTGCGAGCGACTCGAACGCGGTATCCAGGTTCCCGGCGCGATCAGCCGCGATCAGGAGCCGGCGCGTCCCGATCGGGAACGCCTCGATCCGGTCGATCAGCACCCTCAGCACACCCCCCTCGATGAGCGACTTGCGGAGCCCGTCGAGTTGATTGCGGAGCTTTTTGTGATGGATCGTCTGGTTCGCGACACCGAGCGCGTCGGCGAGCGGCACGCCGCCTGTTGCGAGCGCCGCCATGACGCTGAAGAAACGCGCTGATTCTTGCGCAAGCGTCACATCCTTGAGCACGGGCAGAATGTGCGAGAGCCTGAGCACCGCCGCGGCGATGTACTGCCTCGAGAGGAAGATCCCGACCACGAGCCCGGCGATGCCAGCCAGAATCCACAGCGGGTTTGTTCGTACGAAGATCCCGACGCCGGCGAGTGTCCGTGTCGCCCAGGGCAGCTCTTTGTCGGGGCCCATCGCGCTGGTCATCGCCTCGGCGACCTGCGGCACAACAAACACGAGCATGAACACGCCCACCATCATGCTGATCGCGAGAACGATCAGCGGGTAGAACATCAGCGTCTGCGCGGTCTCTTTGATCTTGATACGCCTGCGGGCGTTCCGGGCGAGTTGGTCCGCTGCGCCCGCGAGATCGCCCGTCTTCTCAGCAGCGCCGAAGACAGCCGCGGTCGCCTCGTCGAACGCGCTTGTCTCCCGGGACGCATCGGAGAACGACTTGCCCTGACGGACGAGCTCGCGAAGCTGCTCGATTCTGGGCTTGGCCTTGCTCGAAACCGCCTCGGCGGTCACCTCCAGCGTTTCCACGAGAGGGACACCCCTCGAGAGCAGCTGGGAGAGCTGAACAGTCATCTCGGCCTGGTCTTTCAATGAGAGCGGCTTGTCGCTTTGGCCTGCGAGCCAGCCCGGCACACGCCACGACCGGATGAGGACCAGTTTCTGCTTCGAGAGGTCTCTGGCCAGCACGCCCTCGTCCATCGCGGCGCGCATGCCCATCGTCTTCTTGCCGTCGATGCGGGCGGCGACGAAGAGGTAGGACTCGGGCTGTGCGGCTGCGGTCGGCATGATTTCGTGTGAGTGTATGTCTTCTGAGGCCCAGGGCCCGGGTTCTGGTGTCCGGCGATTGATCCCGCAAGCCCGGCGCGGGACAATCATCGTGGTATACAACCGGTGTCGCCGCCGAGGGTTCCAGTCGCGGGCCAGTGCCCGGGGAGACGTTCAAGTTGATCCAGACCCAGACAGAGAGCCAAACCAAAGACGAGCCCGCGACCGCGACCGGAAAGATGCGGTGCCTCATCAAACACCACGCCGGGACTGAACTCGAGTTCCGGTCCGATAGACCGATCCCAGAGCCCGGGCCGCGCGATGTGCGGGTCAAAGTGAGCAAGGCGGGCATCTGCGGCACAGATCGGCACATCTGGGAATGGGACGAGTGGGCAGCGTCGCGCATCCCTGTCGGCATCGTCACTGGGCACGAATTTGTCGGCATCATCGATAAGGTCGGGTCCGCGGTCACCAAGTACCAGCCAGGACTCCGCGTGAGTGCCGAAGGGCACACAACCAAGGGCCTCGACTACAACTCGCGCACCGGCAACGCGCACATCGCGACCGATACCAAGATCTTGGGCATCGACCGCGACGGCTGCTTCGCCGAGTACATCGTCGTCCCCGAAGAGAATGTCTGGCCCGTCCATGAGTCGATCCCGGACAAGGTAGCCGCGGTGATGGACCCACTCGGCAACGCGGTGCACACCGTGATGGCCGCCGACGTCAGCGCCAAGACCGTGCTTGTCTCGGGCACGGGGATCATCGGGCTGATGGCTGTGACCGTGGCTAAGGCCGCGGGCGCGAGCCGGATCTTTGCGACCGATATCAACCCACCAAGACTCGAGCTGGCGAAGAAGCTCGGCGCCGTCGATGCCTACGACGCGCGCGAAGGCACGGGCTGGATCGACGATGTCAGAAAGCAAACGCGTGGCGAGGGCGTAGATGTCGTCCTTGAGATGTCCGGCGCTTCGGTTGCAATCGATCAGTCGTTCAGGGCGCTCCGCGCGGGCGGCACCGCGGCGCTGCTCGGACTCCCCGCAAAGCCCGTGACGTTCGACTTCAACGAGCACATCATCTTCAAGGGCTGCACCGTCTTTGGGATCAACGGCAGGCGCATGTTCGAGACGTGGTACCAGATGGAAGAGCTGCTGCTCTCGGGCAGGCTTGAGCTCGACGACATCATCACCCACGAGTTCCCGCTTGAGGAATACAAGGAAGCCTTCGAAACGATGATCTCGGGTGAGGGCATCAAGGTTGTTCTTGATATTTAGCAGGCCCGGCTACTGCTGATAGTCGTACACCTCCGGCGCTTGTGTCACCAGCAGGCTGTTCTCGATCGGCGTGCGCGATGCGATCATGATGAGTCTGGGTGAGCGAGGGATCGCGCCCGGCGTCCACGCGGTCGGAAACTCATTGTGCAGAGGCTGGGTGCGAGCGAAATACACGTGCTCAAACAGGTCGGTCAGTTTCTCCAAGAGCCAGGGGCGTGTCGGCCTGCACGCGTTGCCTGAGACAGCTGCGCTGGCGATCGAGGCGTCCTCCTGCCACGCGGTGTGATCGGTGTGA
>WUAK01000161.1 GCA_009827205.1 Phycisphaeraceae bacterium
GTCGATCTCCGCGGCACTGAAAAACGTGATCGATTGGGCGACGAGGCCCTACCAAGACGAGCAACCTCTTGAGTGCTTCAAGGGCAAGGTCGCGGGCCTGATGGCAGCCTCGCCCGGCGGCCTAGGTGGCATCCGCGGACTGGACCACGTGCGCGAGATCCTGTGCAATATCCAGTGCTACATCGTGCCCGGGCTCGTCTCGGTCGGCTCCGCGCACGAAGCGTTTGGCAACGACGGCAACCTGACGAACGACCGGACGCGCGCGATGCTCGATGGGCTGATCGAGAGCACGGTGAACGCTGCCAACGCGCTCCACGGGGGCAAGTGATGCAACACGAGGCGGTCGTGCTCCTATCAGGCGGGCTCGACAGCGCCACATGTCTCGCTATCGCCAGGCGCGACGGGTTCATCCCGACTTGCCTTGCGGTCGACTACGGTCAGCGGCACCGGTGCGAGCTCGACGCTGCGAAGCGCGTCGCGGAGTCATTGGACGCCGAGTTGCGCACAATCCGGGTTGATCTCCGCGCGTTCGGGGGCAGCGCTCTGACCGATGATATCGACGTGCCCAAGGGCAGAGACGAGCAGGATATCTCGGGCGGTATCCCGGTGACTTACGTTCCCGCGCGAAACCTTGTGTTCCTTTCTCTCGCGGTTGCCCAAGCGGAAGTGCTCGGCGCTCAGGATTTGTATATCGGGGTGAACCAGCTCGACTACTCGGGCTACCCCGATTGCCGAGGCGAGTTCATCGACTCGTTCAGAGCGACCTCGAACCTCGCAACGAAGGCCGGTGTCGAAGGCAAACCACTGCGCATCAACACACCTTTGATCGATCTCACGAAAGCAGAGATCGTCACGCTCGGCACTTCGCTCGGAGTTGACTACGGGCTGACAGTCTCGTGCTACGACCCGACGGAGGATGGCCTCGCGTGCGGCTCATGCGATGCGTGTCAGCTCAGACGCAGAGGATTCGAAAAGGCGAATCTCAAAGACCCGACGAGGTACGCATGAGCGTGCTTGTCTCAGAGACGTTCGGCTCTTTACAGGGCGAAGGGAAGCTGACAGGCGTCCCGAGCTGGTTCATCCGCCTGAGCGGCTGCAACCTGAGGTGCACGTGGTGCGATACGCCCTACGCGAGCTGGAACCCCGAGGGCGAGAAACGCACGATCGACGAACTCGTACAAGAAGCATCTGATTCGGGTCTCTCTCACACGGTCATCACGGGCGGCGAACCCATGATCTTCAAGGAATTGCCAGAGCTTTGCGTAAAGCTCCGCGAACGCGGCATGCACAACACGATCGAGACGGCGGGCACCGTCTACCCAGAAGATTGGTCCGGCCTCGCGTGCGATCTGATGTCGATCAGCCCGAAGCTCGCAAACTCGACCCCGGCAAAGGACGACGAGCGTGACCCGCTGGGTGTCTGGCACGATCGGCACGACGAACGCAGGCTGGACTTTGAGGTGCTCGGCAGGCTGACCGCCGACTTTCAGGATCACCAGTTCAAGTTCGTGGTCAGCCACCCGAACGATCTGGCGGAGATTGAGAGAGTGCTGGCCCAGATTGGGCATGTGAAGCCGGGTGATGTACAGCTGATGCCCGAGGGTGTCGCCCCGAAGTCGCCCGGGAGCACAGAATGGGTTGTCAGGGCCTGTATGGAACGCAACTGGCGGTACTGCAACCGTTTGCACATAGACTTGTTCGGGGACACGCGGGGCACATGACGGATCGGCGCCGGCTGCGCATCTCAGCGGCTGGTGTGCGGGTGCAGCCAAGTCGTGTGCTGCGCCGAAGGGAGAACTGATGATGCAGGTGACACGCTCAAGAGCCCTCGTGGCGGTGGTCTCGGCTCTGACAGCCGGTTCGGTGCTCGCGCAGCCGAGCGACAGGGTACTCGACGAGAGCCGAACCGCGGCCCGCAGCCTTTCGACCGCGTTCAATTTCGCTGCTGAGAAGGTCGGCCCGAGTGTTGTCTTCATCCAGAGACGCGACTTGATCACACCGGTCCGCCGGGACATCTTCGGCAGGGTCATCCAGCGCGGCGAAGCGACGTTCCGTGACTCGGGGCTCGGCTCGGGCGTGATCGTGAGCGAGGACGGTTACATCCTGACCAACAACCATGTGATCGCAGATGCCGAACAGGTCGAGGTCCAGCTCCAGGACGGGCGTTCGTACATCGCGGAGATCATCGGGGCTGATCCTGCGACGGATGTCGCTGTGTTGCGCGTGGACGCAGAGGACCTCCTCCCCGCGACGTTCGGTGAGTCTGACGATCTGAAAATCGGAGATTGGGTGCTCGCGGTCGGTTCGCCCTTTGGACTCTCGAACACCGTGACCGCCGGAATCGTCAGCGCGATGGGCCGAGAGGGCGTGCTGAGAACCCAGCGCAACGCCCAGGGCAATAACCGCGTGCTCTACGAAGAGTTCATCCAGACCGATGCCGCGATCAACCCGGGCAACTCGGGTGGACCCATGGTCAATCTCGACGGCGAAGTTGTCGGGATCAACACCGCGATCTTCAGCAAAGGCGGCGGAGGGTCGATCGGGCTGAGCTTCGCGATCCCGTCATCGATAGCTGAGCGAGTGCTCGATTCGATCGTTGAATCCGGCACGGTCGAGCGCGGCTGGCTGGGTGTGACGATGGAGGATCTCACCGCCGAGGACCGCGTGATGTTCGGCGACACCGAGGGCGTGTACATCTCAACCGTGATGCCGGAGTCGCCCGCGTCAAAGGCGGGTCTCGAAGTAGGTGACATCATCGTCTCGTTTGACGGGCGAGACACGTACTCGGTCAACAGGCTCAGGAACTCGATCGCGCTCACCGGCATCAACAGCCCCGCTGAGCTGACTTACATCCGTGAAGGCGAGCGCTTCGAGACCGTCGCACAGCTCACGGAATACCAGACATACGAGCGCGACATGCTGGGGGTGGTTTCCCTGCCTACGGGGCTCTCTGTTCTTCAGCTCAGACCAGAGATCAATTCCTATCTTGAGATCCCAAGTGAGGTTTCGGGCGTGTGGGTCTACGGCGTCGAGCCAGGTTCGCAAGCCCAACGCGCAGGTTTGAAACAGGGCGATCGGATCTCGCGTGTCTCGGGCAAGCCCATCGAGGACACGGGCGATCTCTCACGCGAGCTGCGCGGTCTCTCGCGTGACGGGGTACGACTCGACATCATCCGAGGGAACCGCACGGGCAGGACAACCCTGTACCCCAGTCTCTAGATCGCAACGTGATGACTCGACTCAGTCTTTCACGTGACTGGCGGTGGTTTCTCCGACGACACCAGCCAGCTGGGCGTTTTCTGGGATCTCACCGGTCCACAGCGTTCTTGCGAGCCTGCCGATGTCGGCAAAGATCATCAGGAAACAGGGCAGCACAACGAGGATGATCGCGGTTGCGGATATCAGGCCGCAGCTGATGGTGATCGCCATCGGGATCAAGAACTTCGCCTGGAAGCTCTGCTCGAGCATGAGCGGGCTGAGCCCGAGCACGGTCGTCACGGTTGTGAGCAAGATCGCCCGCACGCGCGCCTGCCCGGCCGCGATGCACGCGTCAAACGTCCCGAGCCCGGCGTCACGTTTCTCGTTGAAGAACTTCATGAAAATCAGCGAGTCGTTGACAACAACACCCGCGAGCGCGACAAATCCGATGAGCGACAAGAAGGTCATGCTGTAGCCGAGGATGAAGTGTCCCCAGATCATCCCGAATGTGGCGAATGGGATCGCGGACATGACGATCAGAGGCTGCGTGTAGCTCGAGAAGAGCCACGCGAGCACGACGTAGATGAGCCCCGCGGCGACAAGCATCCCGAGCGGCAGAGTCGCGAAAGAGTCCGCGACATCTTCCTGTCGGCCTCGCTGCAAAACCTGAATGCCCGGGTACGACCGGGCGATTTCCTGGATATCTGGCGCGAATGCAGCAGTGATCTGCTCTGGGTTGGCGCCGGATTGCCGATCGATATCCGCGGTGACGGTGACCGCCCGCTGACGGTTCAGCCTTCGAACCGTTGCGTAGCCCTCGACTTCCTCGATGTGCACGATCTCTGGGAGAGGCACCGCTTCGCCTGCCGGAGAGATCAAGTACATGTTCTCGATTGCTGCGAGGCTGGAGCGGATCTCGCTGGGGAGTGTCACCCGCACATCGATCGTTTCCTTGTCACCCGCGAATTTGTAAGGCTCAAGCCCGAAGACTGCGCCCCGGACCTGCTGCGCAACCATCGCGGTTGTGAACCCGAGTTCGCTCGCGCCGTCGCGGAGTTCGAGGCGCATCTCACGCTGGCCCTTGTCTGAATCGTCGATGATGTTCCGGACGCCCGGGTACTCACCGATCGTTTCTTTCACCTCTTCAACAACCTTCGCGATCTGCTCGCCGGAGTCTCCGACAACAGTGAGCGTTATTGCGGGGCCTTCCGGGCCGCCCGCGACGCCTTCGAGCCTGAAGCTCTTGATCCCCGACATCTCGCCGAGTTCAGCCATGACGTCCTCGATGAGGTCTGGCGAGGAACGCATGAGCGGATCGCTGTCGGTCTTGTTCTTGTTGTACGCCTCGCGTTGCTCGACAGGCATCACCTCAAGGATGATCTGTCCGAGGTGAGATTGCTGGCCACCCGCACCGGCACCGTCGAGTGAAGCGAACTCGCCAGCGACTGCCCAGCACTGCTGCACCTCAGGTTGAGCCAGGCAGACCTGTTCGATCCTGCTCAGATACTTATCCGTAATCTCGGTTGGCGTGCCGATCGGCATGCGTAGCTCGCCGTTGATGGTCTCCGAGTCGTCGGTCTCCAAGAAAATGAACTCGACAAAACCGCCCGCGACCATCCCCATCGTGCTGACGACGAGCCCTATCGCCGTCGCGACTGCGATGTACCTGAAGCGGAGCGCTACGCGGAGCAGCTTGATGTATCGCGGGATAAGAACAGAGTTGAAGAACTTGTCGCGTGCGCGGTCGAACTTCGCCTCGACACGGGAGAGCCAGCCTTGTTTGCCTTTGGCTCGCTCGGATTTGTGCAGGCTGTGCGCCATGTGCGCGGGCAGGATGAACAGGCACTCGATGATCGACACGCCGAGCGCGCAGGCGACGACGATAGGGAAGACTTCGAGGAAGTCACCGATCTGCCCCTGGATGAGAGCCAGAGGCAGGAAGGCACAGATCGTTGTGAGAACCGTTGCGATAACGGGCCAGCCGACCTGAGTCGTCCCCTTCACCGCGGCTTCGAGCGCTGGCTCGCCCTGCTCGTGACGCGCGGTGATATTTTCCGCAACCACGATCGCATCATCGACGAGAAGACCAATGACGACGATCAAGCCGAACATGGTGAGAAGGTTCAGTGTAATCCCTGTGAAATACATCACGACGAGCGTGCCAAGCAAGGACACGATCAGGCCCATCGCAACCCAGAAGGAGACGCGCCAGTTCAGCAGGACGACGAGCGTGGCGAACACCAGTATGCCGCCCGTCAGGGCGTTGCGGGTCAGCAGGTTGAGCCTTCCCACGATGAACTTTGCAAGATCGGTCGTGTAGGTGATGTCGGATCCCACGGGGATGCCGCCCGATGCCGCACGCGCAGCACCGAGTTCGTACGCGAGCAATCGATCGGTAGCCGCTTGGACATTGGGCTCTGTGGTGATCGTTTCACCGGCTTGTTCCGCGTGCTTCGTCGCCTGATCGTGTTGACGCTGGGCGTTCACTGTCGCGAAGAACATCCCGAGGCGTTCTTTGAACGAGAGTTCGATCGGCTCGCCCTTGGCGCCGGCGACATACGCCTTGACCATCTCGGCGATCTCGACCGCGTCCTGGTTGCCGACCTTGAAGACGGTCAATGAGTACGCGGGTACGCCGTTGAGACGCGAACGCTTGTCGACATCAACAAATCCCTCTGTGATCTCGGCGATCTCGCCCAGCCTGACGACCTGCCCGTCGGCGCCGGCTTTGACAACGATGCGCCTGACCTGCTCGGATCGTTCCTCGGCACCGAGCGTCCTGATGGCGATGTTGGTCGTGGATGACTTTACAGTTCCGCCCGGGAGCTCCTGCATCTCAGCGCGGACGCGGTCGGCGACCATCGGCAGGCTGAGCTTGTGCTGGATCAGAGCCTCGGGGCGGACCTCGACGAGGATCTCATCGGTCCTGATACCCGAGATCACGATGTCGCCCATGCCGGGCACATCCTCGAGATCGTCTCGGATTGCCTTGATTGCTTCCTTCATCGTTCGCTCGTCGGCGTCGCCGAAGAGAGAAACATTAATCGTGGGCAGGTTGGGCTCGATCTTCTCGACGCGGATCCGATCGGACTCCTCGGGCAGGTCCTGCAGCGCATCGACCTCGCGCTTGACCTCGGCGACCTTCTGGTCGATATCCACGCCTTCCTCGAATTCGATCGAGACCGAAGCAACACCCTCTGCGACTGTCGTGTTGATCTCTTTCACGTCGTCGAGGTTGTCGATCACGTCTTCGATCTTCGTCGCCAGCGCATCCTCGACCTCGTCGGGGCTCGCGCCCGGGTAAGGCGCCGTAACAACCACCAGGTTTGGATTGATCTCGGGGAAAAACTCCCGCTTGAGCTGGCCGCCGAATATCAGCCCCGCTGCGATGATCGCAAACATCACCAGGTTTGCAACGACGGGCTTGTGTACTCCAAAGTGCGGGAGATTCACGAGCCACCCCCCTCAGATCG
>WUAK01000162.1 GCA_009827205.1 Phycisphaeraceae bacterium
AGAACGAACAGGACCATGATGATCCCGCCCCTGGTTCGGAGCTGGACGCGCGACAGGTCCTGTCGCTTGCCGAAGAAGTACCATCCGAGCCAGACGAACCCACCGACGAACAAAACGAAGCAGGCCGCCCAGATCGCCCATTTCCATGCTGGGTCCATGCTGTTGGCAGCCTGAGCGAGTGTGAGTTCGTTGATCATGCACACAAGCTACCACATCCCTTCGTCCCCCACTACGATGCCCCCATGGCGCGACGACCGGCAGGACCAACCCAGCCCACGCTCGACCCCAAGGGGGCGATCTTCGTTTTCCACGGCAAGGACGCGTTCCTCCGCGCCGACTACACCAGCCAGCTCCGTGACAAGCTCATCGAAAGCCACGGAGAGATCGAGACCATCCACTTCGACGGCACCCGCGACGCGTTCGCTGACGTGCTCGACGAGTGCCGCAGCTTCGGGCTCATGCAGCAGCACAAACTCGTTGTCGTTGAGAGCGCCGACCAGCTTGTCAAGGGCGACGGCAGGCCTCTCCTGGAGCGCTACGCGGATGCGCCCGTCGATAGTGCAACACTCGTGCTCCGGTGCGACACGTGGCACAAGGGCAACGTGGACAAGCTGATCGTCTCTTCGGGCGGAGAGGTCCACAAGTGCGAGGGGCTCGCACCCAACGAAGCCGCGGCCTGGGCCGTCAAACGCGCCAAGGAACACCACGGCGTCAAGCTCGAACGCGACGGCGCGATGCTGCTCGTCGATCGGGTCGGTGAGCTCGGCCGAATCGACTCGGAGCTCGGCAAGCTCGCTGTCGACGCGGGCGAGGGCAGCATCACACGAGAGATGGTCGCCGAGACCGTCGGCATGACACGCGAGGAAGAGGTCTGGTCGATCCAGTCGATGATCCTCTCCTCGGGCCCCGAAGAACTGCTCACCCAGCTGCGGGTGATTCTGGACAACACGAAGCAGGACCAGAGCGTCATCACACTCTGGGCATGCATGGATCTCTGCCGAAAGCTGCACAGCGCGAGCCAGGCGCTAGCGCAGGGCCAGAACCCGGCGAGCATCGCCGGCAGCCTCAAGCTCTGGGGCCCGAGCAAAGACGCGATCATGGGTGCCGCCCGACGGATTCACCCGGTGCAGGCGGGTCGGCTTCTGAGCCTCGCGGTCGAGGCGGACCGCAAGAGCAAGAGCGGGCTGGGCAAAGCCGATCGTTTGCTGGAGCGTTTGACGCTCCAGATCGCGGGCGGCTCGCGCTGAACACCGCGCGTTTCTTGCGCTGCAGCGCGTTCATAGAGAGAGATCGCGCAAACTCCAACGAATCTTGGCAGGGTCTGCCGATGCTGGTCCTCGATGCGCCACGGATCGGCGCTCGTCTGGTGGCAGGAGGCCGCGCACTATGGGTGTGGAACACAGACACGGACGTCGGCGCACGGTGGGCGCAGCCGGGAGTGTGATGTCGGCAGCAGCGGTGGCGCTGCTGGCAGGCTGCTCGGCTTCGCCCCAGGCGCCCGCCGAAGGCACCACCCAAACCACCGACTCCGACGGCTGGGTCTGGGAAGACCAACAAGCCGAAGACGCTCCGGACGCGAGCCTCCAGGCGCTCATCGCCCAGCAAGCCAAGGACATCGAGGCTTACCAGAACTCGGGGCAGGAAGAAGCCCTGAACTCGATGCCCGAACTCGTGCTCGATGCGCCGCCCACCAGACAGGAAAGACTCCAGAACGGCCAGCGCAGCGCCGTATCGATGGCTGGCGACGGCGCGGTCGATGTTGTGATCGACGAGGAGCAAGCAGCCCAAGAGCCGGGCGATGAGATCCGCGTCGAGCCCGAACCGGTGATCTCCAGATCGGCGCGGATCGCCCAGCTTTCAGCTGAACTGGCGGGTCTCCTCAAGGAAGAAGCACTCGAGCAGAACGACCCGGCAAGGCCCCTCATCGCGGCGGCGCTGCTCGAATCGGTCGCTACTGGCGTCATCGATGAGATCGACCTGCCAGGGGGCGGCCCGCTGATGCTGACTGAGGCCGAGCGCGAATCGCTCCAGACCATCCGCAGGCTCGCGCTGAGGCTTGCTGGGCACGAGAGCGATCTGGGCGGAGACCCCCAGCGGATCCGTGAAGTCCTGCTCGACTCAGCAGAGAACCTCCGCGAGCACGCGCGTGTGAGGATCGGGACCACCGAGCTCTGCACCCGAGCGCCGGGGTTTGGCAACTACGTGCCGTTGCCAAGGCACACGTTCCTTGCCGGGCGGACGAACAGGGTCGTGGTCTACGCGGAGGTCGAGCACTTCGGGCTCAGGCCCGCGACTTCGAGCGAAGCGATGCTCGAGGGGGACACCGTCGCGGCTGAGCTGACCCAGGAGCTGGAGCTCTATCTGAGATCAGGCGACCCGAAACCCACCTGGCAGCGACGGATCGAGTGGCTCCCCAGGACGAGCAGGCGGTCGTTCAGAGACCTCTTCCTCGCGTCGGCGATCGAGCTGCCCTCGACGCTAACGGTGGGTGAATACGACCTGAAGGTCCGTGTGATCGACGACGTGACGGGTGCTCAGGACGAAGCTGTGATCCCGATCAGGCTCGTGGCAGATGCCTCGGCACTCGACGGCGAGCCCAGCACCCCGGCCGACAACACCCCTCAACAGGGTAGTGATTCTTCCTCTATCTTGGTTGGGAGCCGGTAATCGGCCGTCGGAGCCCGATGTCGCAACATCCTGCCAGATCGGCGGTTCGCGAGATTTCAACCGACAAGCGTGCGTGTGCAGACCTATCGGAATCGTGTGTCACGGCGTTCTACGGGGTTTCACGCGACTGGCACAGGTCGTGCACCGATACAAAGGGATGCCCCACTTTGGGGCGAATAGGAGAGATCTTGATCATCAACGGGTGTCAAACCGTTGTTGGGCGAGATACGAAAGAAGCGCTGGTCCGAATCGGTTGTCCATTTGACGGCCGAACCCAAAGGGGAAGGACCCGACGAGGAGTTAGGAATGTTTGAACGCTTCACAGATCGAGCCCGCAAAGTCATGGCGCTGGCCAACCAGGAGGCTCAGCGCTTCAACCACGAATACATCGGGACCGAGCACATCCTGCTCGGCCTCGTCAAGGAAGGCTCTGGCGTCGGCGCCAACGTGCTCAAGGCGCTCAGCGTTGACCTGCGCAAGGTCCGCCTCGAGGTCGAGAAGCTCGTGAAGCAAGGCCCCGAGATGGTCACCATGGGCAAGCTGCCCCAGACCCCTCGCGCCAAGAAGGTCATCGAGTACGCGATCGAAGAAGCTCGGAACCTCAACCACAACTACGTCGGCACCGAGCACCTGCTGCTCGGCTTGCTGCGTGAGCACGACGGTGTCGCGGCCCAAGTGCTGCGCAACCTCGGGCTCAAGCTCGAAGAGGTCCGCGAGGAGGTCCTGAACCTGCTCGGCGCTTCGGGCGAGGAAGCCGAGGAAACCACCATGGGTGGCGGCGGCGAAGGCGGCTCGGGCGGTGCTCCCCGTAAGGGCAAGAGCACGACCCCGGCGCTCGATTCGTTCGGTCGCGACCTGACGGAGCTTGCCAAGAACAAGGAACTCGACCCGGTCATCGGCCGCGAGCGCGAGATCGAGCGTCTCGTGCAGGTCCTGTGCCGACGCACCAAGAACAACCCGGTCCTGCTGGGTGAGGCGGGCGTTGGCAAGACCGCGATCGTCGAGGGTCTCAGCCAGCGCATCGTCGCGGGCGAGGTGCCCGACATCCTCCACGAGAAGCGTCTTGTCGTGCTTGACCTTGCGATGATGGTCGCGGGCACCAAGTACCGCGGTCAGTTCGAGGAGCGGATCAAGGCGGTCATGAACGAGGTCCGCAAGGCCAAGAACGTCGTGCTGTTCATCGATGAGCTGCACACGCTTGTCGGCGCAGGCGGCGCCGAGGGCGCGATCGATGCGAGCAACGTGCTCAAGCCCGCGCTGGCGCGCGGCGAGATCCAGTGCATCGGCGCAACGACGTTCGACGAGTACCGCAAGTACATCGAGAAGGACGCTGCCCTGGCGCGTCGCTTCCAGGCGATCACCGTGGATCAGCCGACGCCCGAGCAGGCGGTCGAGATCCTCAAAGGTCTCCGCGACAAGTACGAGGACCACCACCGCGTGAAGATCACGGACGACGCCCTGAAGGCGGCGGTCGAGTTCTCAGGTCGCTACATCATGGGCCGGGTGCAGCCCGACAAGTCGATCGACGTGATCGATGAGGCCGGTGCGCGTGTCCGGATCAAGAGCATGAGCAAGCCGCCGAACCTTGCAGAGATCGAGAGCGACATCGAGCGTCTGTCGATCGACAAGGACGAGGCGGTCAAGGCCGCGGACTACGAGCGTGCCGCGGAGCTGCGCGATCAGTCTGAGAAGATGCGCAAGAAGAAGGAAGAGATCCAGGCCAACTGGCGCTCCCAGTCGCAGCAGAAGGACGGCGTGGTTGACGAAGAAGTCATCGCGGAGGTCGTCAGCAAGATGACCGGCGTGCCGCTGCAGCGTCTTGAGAAGGAAGAGGCCCAGCGTCTCCTCCAGCTGGAAAACGAGCTTCACAAGAAGGTCATCAGCCAGGACTCTGCGATCAAGGCGATCAGCAAGTCGATCCGCCGGGCCCGAGCGGGTCTGAAGGATCCGAAGCGCCCGATGGGCTCGTTTATCTTCGTCGGCCCGTCCGGTGTTGGTAAGACGCTGCTCTCCAAGGCGCTCGCGGAGTTCATGTTCGGTGACTCCGACGCGCTGATCCACCTTGACATGTCCGAGTACATGGAGAAGCACAACGTGAGCCGACTGGTCGGTGCGCCCCCCGGGTACGTCGGCTACGAGGAGGGCGGCCAGCTCACCGAGCAGATCCGCCGCAGGCCCTACGCGGTCGTCCTGCTCGACGAGGTCGAGAAGGCACACCCCGATGTGTTCAACATGCTGCTTCAGATCATGGAGGAAGGCCGACTCACCGACTCGTTCGGACGTCACGTGGACTTCCGGAACACGATCATCATCATGACGAGCAACATCGGCGCTGACCTGATCAAGGGCGGCGGCGGGTTCGGCTTCCAGAAGCGGACCGAAGCCGCGGACTACGACAACATCAAGACGATCCTGATGAAGGAGATCGAGCGGTTCTTCCGTCCCGAGTTCATCAACCGTCTCGATGACATCGTTGTGTTCCAGCCTCTGACGAAGGACGACCTGACCGAGATCGTCGAGTACGAGGTGGCCAAGGTCGCCGAGCGTCTGACGCATCAGAACATCACGATGCAGCTCGACCAGTCCGCCAAGGACTACCTGATCGAGAAGGGGTACAACCCGGACTACGGTGCAAGGCCCCTGCGTCGCGCGATCGGGAACCTGATCGAGGATCCGTTGAGCGAGATGCTGCTAGCTGGCGACATCGAATCAGATGCGCTCGTGAAGGTCAGCCGGAAGGAAGACGCGGAGAACCTTTTCTTCGAGAGTGAGAAGAAGCCCACGCCCGACTCGAGCGAGGACACCGACGAGCACGTTGAGGCGGGCTCGAGCACGACCTAACCGGTTCCGAGCGCGTGGAACTGTTCACGCTTCAACATATTGAACCTCACAGGCCCCGCCCAGCGGGGCTTTTTTTTGTCCTTGGAACAAGTAAGCCACAGCCGGAGAAATGAGATTCCGCTTGCTTCGTTTAGGTGGTGTCGATAACTTGATGTCTTGGGAATGTGCTGGCCCGCGAGGGCTAGCTTGAGAGAGAAAGGTAGATCCAGGCGGTCACGCCTGAGCCTGTTGGGCACAAATGCGCTCCAAACACCGGGTCCCTGGGGGTACGCGGCGGGCGGGTGCCAGCGGGCAAAGAGGTCATACCTAAGTCTCATCCAATACCGAGACAAACTCGTCTCGGGGGGCATTGTGCAGCGAGAGCTGTGTGATGTCGGTTGCATTTGTTGATGCCCAAAGGCCTGATGGCTTTCGGGCGAGGATTTTTGGCCCTGCAAGTACACGGCTGGCGTTCACGGTGATCCACACCCAGCCAGACCCTGTCTTGCTTGTCCTACTTCTCACCGCACCCGTCCTGTCATAGGGCGGGTGTGGTTTTTTTGTACCGACGTCAAACCGCGGTTTCCAGAATACCCAGATTCACTTTTTGAGAATGCAAGCTTACCCAGATCAACACATGTAGTTTTTCTCTCATTTTGGGTGTCATATCCGGGACGTGAGGTATGTTCCGGATGTACCGGCAGTTTCATGCTTCCGGTTTGCGGTTCCGTGTGGTTACGGACGAGTGTTAGTGGGAATTTTTTTACAAGCGGCGCTTTGGGGGCACTGTGTGTCCATGCGAAACCTTTGCGCCCCGGTTAGTGGAGAAAGATCATGAACAGCAATCGCGTTTTTGCAGGCCTTCTGGCCGCTGGTATCGCCGGCACAGCTTCGGCTGACGTCTTTTCCGGAACCAACCCCGCAGTCATCGACTGGGGCGTGATTGGCACCAGCGTTGTCACGAGCGGCCCGGCACAGCTCTACCCCTCGCAGATCAACGTTGCGGGCGTGAACGGCCCCATCAGCGACGTGAACATCACGCTGCACAACGGCAACCACACATGGGTTGCTGACCTCGAGATCACCCTCGTCAGCCCCTCGGGCACCGCGGTCCGCATCCTCGACCTGACCGGCGTTGACAACTCCGACGACCTCGGCGGCGACATCACCT
>WUAK01000163.1 GCA_009827205.1 Phycisphaeraceae bacterium
TCGCCCTCGGCGATGGCGCAGATGAGGGGCAGGATGGCGCAGCCGGCTGACAAGAAGCTGAAGCTGTTGATGCTGGGCGGGACGGGGTTCCTCGGGCCGCACATCGTCTGGCGGGCGCAGGAGCGAGGTCACGAGGTGACGCTTTTCAACCGGGGCCAGACTGGTCCGGAGTTGTTCCCGGATCTTGAGCATCTGCAGGGCGATCGGTACTCGGATCTGGCGTCGCTCGAGAATGCGGTTGCCGAGGGTCGGAAGTGGCACAGCGCGATCGACACGTTCGCGTATGTGCCGAGCGTCGTGACGGACATGATGAAGGTGATCTCTGGTTCTGTGGATCATTACGCGTTGGTCTCGACGGTGTCTGTGTACGCCAGCAGCGACGAGGTTGGGGCTGATGAGTCTGCGCAGCTTGCCGAGGTGACAGACGAGATTTCCGACGGCATCAAAACACATCGCGAGGTAGGAGTTCATTACGGCGCGATGAAGGCGCGCTGTGAGCAGGCCGCTAAGGACGGGATGCCTGGCAAGGTGGCGAACATCAGGCCCGGTCTCATCGTTGGGCCTCGTGACACGACGGGGCGGTTCACGTACTGGCCCGTGCGCGCGTCGGAGGGTGGGACGATGATCGGTCCGGGCTCGCCAGATGATCCGACGCAGATCATCGACGTGCGCGACCTTGCGGACTTCATCGTGCTGAGCATCGAGAAGAATCTGACCGGTGAGTACAACGCGATCAGCCCTGCTGGTCACTACTCGATTGGTGATATTGTGAACGCGAGTGTGAAAGTTGCGGACGCGGGGACGGATGTCGAGTGGATTGACGCCGACTTCTTGACCGGGCGAGGGATACAGCCCTGGCAGCAGCTTCCCTGTTGGGTGCCGACAACACTCGAGGGCTACTCCGGATTTGGGATGAGTGATTGTTCGAAGGCAACAAAGGCGGGTATGACCATCCGTCCGATCGAAGAGACCGTCCGGGCGACCCTGGAGTACTACAAAACGCGCGGGCCCGAGATCACAGAGGAACGGGGCGAGGAGTTTGCAGCCCAGTGGAGGCAGCGCGTCAGGGGTGGGCTCGACCCTGAGATTGAGAGGGAAACGCTCGAGGCGTGGCGTACGCGCGCAGGTTGAATCTTCTTCATCCATCTGAGAACAGCAATGGGCCGACCCTTGTTTGGGTCGGCTCTTTGTCTAAATACAGCGGGTAGCTGCAGCTGTGTAGAGTGCTTGCTGCCACGTGGGTTTGGCTTTGTGAATCTGATTGAAAGAGTTCGCGTATAGTTGATGCGTTGGCAGATTAGACTGAGCAGCAACTAATCCACGGTTTCGGCGAGCATTCTTCAAGAGGGACTCGCCCTGAGAAATTGTCCAGGTATGTACAGTTGTATCTCGACTGCTTGAGGAATCAGGACTGAACAGATGACGACGTCCGGATCGAATGCGGGACCGTTTGCAGCGCAGCTCTTGAGGAGCGGTTCGGCTGCGCACGCTGCGCGGGCTGTGGAAGAGTTGCTTGAGCGCCATCCGGAGATCGGTGACCTCTTTGGGGACCACGCGTTCCGGCGTTGGCAAGACAACACGGCACAGCGGCTGCAAGAGCTCGCGGCGTCGGTGGAGATGGGCGAGCCCGAGATGTTCGTGACGGAAATCGGTTGGTCGCGAGACGCGTTCGAGGCGCGCGGCGTGCCGGTGGACGCACTTCGAAGAAGTCTCGAGATCCTGGCGCTCACGCTAGAAGAATCGCTGCCTGAGTCGGCGTTCGCTGCGGTAGAGCCTTGCTTGAATCGAGGTATTGAGGCGTGCGTGGCATCCGAGAAGAAAGAGCGCCGCATCCCAGCGGATGGCACGCTGGGCGTCCTGATGCTTGAGTACCTCGAGCAGGCGATGCGCGGCGATCGGGTCGCTGCGGTGACGACGATCGTGCAGGCGTTCGAGAAGGGAACGCCGGTGGAGGATCTCTATGAGCGGGTGCTGCTCGCAAGCGAGGCCGAAATAGGGACGATGTGGCATCTCGGCGAGGTGTCGATCTCCGAAGAGCACATGGTCACGGAGACGGCGCGGGCGGTGATGGGCGTGCTCTGCTATCTCTCGACAGGAAAGAAGATTCCACCGGAGGACCGGCCGACGGTCACGGTGGCGGCGGTGGAGGGTGATCGGCACGATCTTGGGGTCCGCGCGGTGAGCGACCTGTTCGAGATCGCGGGGTTCCGGTCCGTGTGCTTGGGGGCAAGCTCGCCGGCGTCGGACATCGCGCAGGCGGTTGAGGACTACGGGGCAAGGTACGTGGTGCTGTCGGCTGCGATGTCGGTGCACGTGCCATCGGTCACGACGACCATCCGAGCGATCCGGGAGCGCACGCCGAAAGCCCGCATCTTGGTGGGCGGGGAAGCGTTCCGGTCATCGGACCAGCTTCCCGAACTTGTGGGTGCAGACGGTTTCGCGTCCTCCCCGCGTGAGGCAGTGCGACTGGCCAAGGAGTGGGAGTCGGCTTAAAGCTATCGAGCTTGTGACTACGAAATCCGAACGGGTCTGCATCCTTTTCTTTCATCAGAACAACGCACTAGGCCTGCCCGCGATTGGGTTGGCTCTTTGTATGATTGAGTCGAGTGACTGGATTGATCACGAGATCTTGGTTCCTCGTTGGGTTGGCCCTGTTGTGTCTGTGTGTCGGTGGTTGTGTGCAGCTTGAGCGATTCAATCCTGACTTCCCGGCGACGCACGAGGAAATCCTCATCGATCGTCAGCGGATGCGTGACAACCCGGTGGGGCTTGAGCGCCCGGTGCTGGTGCTGAGCGGGTACCGTTCACCATCTCTCGTTGCGGGCAGGCTGAAGCGTTCGATCCTTCGGCACACCGGGGCTGACACAGGTGAGATCGCGACACTCGCGTACGTGTGGTCGGGATCTGTCGAGGAACCCGCGAGGCGCGCGGTGGCCAGGGTTGAAGATATGTTTCCTTCTGATGATCCGCGGTGGACGAGCGAGGTGGATGTCGTCGCGGTTTCGATGGGCGGGCTTGTGGCGCGTCTGGCTGCGAGTGATCCCGAGTTGCGCGGCGAGCAGGGCGGGAAGCAACTGAGGATCGTGACGCTCTACACGCTCGCCTCGCCCCACCGCGGCGCGAAACTCGCTGAGGATATTCACCTGGACAGCGCAACGCGTGCGATGATCCCGGGCTCGGAGTTTCTCAAGGTCTTGGACGAAACGTTTCAATCGCGGGAGTACGAGGTTGTGCCGTACGCGGTGCTGAACGACTCGTGGGTCGGCGCCACAAACGCGGCGCCGGTCGGGCAGGAACCGATCTGGACGCCAGGTCGGGCGTTTCTGAGCCATCACATGGTGTCGTTCGACATCAGAATCCAGACTGATCTTCTTCGCAGGCTGCGCGGCGAGGAACCGATCGGGCTGCCGGGCGCACCTCCGTGTGATTAGCGTTCTGTGATATCGATCGCCGAGTGGCGCGACTGGTCGAGTGAGAGCTTGAGGACTTCGGGGCGCGAGTAGTGTCCGGCGGGGTCGAAGTTCTGGCGTTCCTCGAGCACGCGGGCGTGGTCGATCTCGGCGGTGATGATCTGCTCGCGGTGCGTGATGGGTTCGACGAGCCACGAGCCGTCGGGGGCGGCGATGCAGCTGCCTCCGTTGTGGATGAACCCGTCTTCGGGGGTCTCGGTGCTCTCGAGGATGCGCTGGCGCTCGGGGAAGTCTTGCGGGATGTCCATCGGGCGGAGGATTGTTGAGGCGCTGATGACGTAGCTGCGCGACTCGCGTGCGATGAAGCGGGTGATGTCCTGCGTGTTGGCGAGGCTGCCCGGCCAGATGGCGACGTGCAGGTCGAGGCCTTGTGCGTAGAGCGCCGCGCGCGGGAGCGGCATCCAGTTCTCCCAGCAGTTGAGGCTGCCCAGCGTGAAGGGCGGGAGGAACGCGTGCGTGCGCAGCCCGTTGCCGTCGCCTGGTGTCCAGCAGAGGCGCTCCTCGTAGGTGGGCATGAGCTTGCGGTGGACGGATGCGACTTCGCCTGTCGGGCTGATGGTGACGCAGGATGCGAAGACTGAGTGCGAGCCGCGGTCCGCCGGGCGCTCGGCTATGCCGATGACGACGGCGGTGCTGGTCTCGCGCGCGGCTTCGATGACCGGCGCCAGGTCGCCCGCCTCGATGTCGATTGACTCTTGGAGGTATCGAGCGTGCAGGTGCTTCTGGTCGGCTGCGTCGAAGCGCGCCGAGTCGGTCCTGCTCAGCCAAAAGGGGTAGCAGGGTGCGAACGTCTCGCCGAACGCGACGAGCTTGGCGCCGCTGGCTGCGGCTTCGCGGATGGCGCTTGCGGCCTTGTCGAGCGTCGCGGCGCGGTCGAGGGGGACGGGGGCGATCTGGGCGATGGCGATGTGCATGGATCTAATCCTGGACAGTAACTACAAAGTTATCTGCTCCTATACGTAATGTGCAGATATCAAAATCCAATACCAAATGGCATTCAGGATTCGCTTGTTCCTCGGTTAGGAGATAGTCGAGTGTATTTTGGTCTGTTTCTGCGTAGCCGATCCGATCGAGATATTCAGCAAGCGGTATGTTGTCCTCTTGTTCGATATCAAGATGCATGATGTCAAGAGCAGTTAGCTTAACCGCTTTCAGTCCGCGCCCGTGAACAGGGTGTGGTTCGAATAAACATTCCAAATATCGTTTGTGCAGTAAGACTGATTCGACAGAATAACAATTATGTAGATCAAATAAAACGCCATCACAAATGATGGCGTTATCTTGATCTAGTTTAAAGTTCTTGCGCATATCGATCAGGCGATCGTCACGCGCTCATCGAGATACACGTCCTGGATCGCGTTGAGCAGTGCGGCGCCTTCGCCGATGGGGCGCTGGAATGCCTTTCGGCCTGAGATGAGGCCCATGCCGCCGGCGCGTTTGTTGATGACCGCGGTGCGGACGGCGTCGGCGAGGTCGCTGTCGCCCTTGGACTCGCCGCCCGAGTTGATCAGCGGGACGCGGCCCATGTACTGGTTGACGAGCTGGTAGCGGCAGAGGTCGATGGGGTGGCCGCCCTGGCCCGATTCATCGGAGCCTGCCAGCTCGGTGTAGACCTCCTTGCGGAACTTGCCGTAGGACGAGTCGCCCGAGTTGAGTGCGTTGAAGCCGCCGTTGTTGGTGGGGAGTTTCTGCTTGACGATGTCGGCCTGGATGGTCGAGCCCAGGTGGTTGGCCTGGCCGGTGAGGTCGGCTGACGAGTGGTAGTCAACACCGTTGACCTTGAACGCGGAGTTTCGGATGTAGCACCAGAGGACGGTGACCATGCCAAGCTCGTGTGCTTCGGCGAACATGTCGGCGACGTACTGGATCTGCTGCTCGGACTCTTCGCTGCCGAAGTAGATGGTTGCGCCGACGGCGATGGCGCCCATGTCCCAGCACTGCTTGATGGTGCCGAAGGGGATCTGGTTGAAGGTGTTGGGGTAGGTCATGAGTTCGTTGTGGTTGAACTTGACCATGAAGGGGATCTTGTGGGCGTACTTGCGTGCGACGGCGCCGAGGACGCCGTAGGTCGAGGCGACGGCGTTGCAGCCTCCCTCGATGGCGAGCTGGACAATCTTCTCGGGATCGAAGTAGTCGGGGTTAGGCGCGAAGCTGGCGCCGGCGGAGTGCTCGATGCCTTGGTCGACTGGGAGGATGGAGACGTACCCGGTGCCCCCGAGGCGGCCGTGGTTGAGCATCGTTTGCATGTTGCGGAGGACGTTTGGCGAGCGGTCGTTCTGGCTGAAGACGTCGTCGACGAATGTTGGTGATGGGAGGTAGAGGCGGTCCTTGGTGATGGTCTTGGAGGTGTGGGAGAGGAGGGAGTCGGCGTCGGCTCCGAGGACTTCCTGGACGTTGATGGTGGTGTTCGCCACGTTTGAGCTCCGTGTGAGAGGGTGGTGATTGAACGGGTCTGACTATAGGCGAGTGTGCAGCAACGTCCGCGCGAGATTATGCAGCAAAGGCAGCGGTTTGGTGTATACACAAGGGTATGAGTAACGCTTGTGGCCTGAGCTCGTAAGACCTCCCGGCCGGCCGATTGGGAGCCGGGTGAAGGCGGGGCTTTCGAAGGAGTTGACGATGCGTCGAGCATTGACACTTGCGTGTGCTGGTCTGGCGTTTGGGGCTGGTTCGGCGGTTGCCGGGCCTCCGGTTGAGAAGCACATCGATCCGGGCGCAGGCTGGATGGTGCACCTTGATCTGGACGCGATCGCCGACACCGAGATGGGCGAGTTCCTGATGGAGATGATCTCGGCCGAGACCGACGACTTCGAGGACATCCGCGAGGTCATGCCGAACTTCTGGCCCGGTCCAGAGGGCGGGATGTTCGGTCTCACGGTGTACGGCAGGTCGCTCGATATCGAGGGCGACGGCGCAGAGGACATGTGCGTGATCCTCTACGGCGACGATCAGATTTCCGGCTGGGGATCCATGCTTGAGGCGATCGCGCTTCACGAAGGTATCGAGGATGAGATCAGGTATCGCGAGGTGCGCGGTCATTACGCGTGGTCGTTCCCCGTTGATGACGGGCGCGGGTACGCGGGTCTTGTTGAGAAGGGCCAGAACGTGGCTTG
>WUAK01000164.1 GCA_009827205.1 Phycisphaeraceae bacterium
TCACATCATCGGCTGACTTCGCCACGAAGTGCGAAGGGATCTACGGCACCGCTTATGTAGAGCACGTTGCGCGAGAGAACATCGGTTCCTTCATCGATGAACAGCTGTCTGAGGGGTTTGAAGATTTCAGGATCGCGATTCCTCCGGATGCGGATCTGCTGGCTGAGAGAGACAGTCTCTATATCATCAAGTACCACGAGCCAGAGTCTGTGAATCGTCACGCTATTGGACTCGACTTGTCATCTCGAAGCGGGAATAAGCTCGTCTACGACCGAGCCGCTCGAACAGGAGAGGCCGCTCTTTCGGATGCCATCATTCTTGCGCAGGAGGACGAGAGCCAGCGCGGACTTGTCATGACGCTTCCTGTGTATCGGGATCGCTTTCCTCCAATGGATCCATCAAAGCGCCTCGAGAGCACGATCGGTTGGGTGGCTGTCCCCATCGGCATGAAAGCACTGTTTCGGTCATACGGCACATACGCCTCCGACATGCTTGCTCTCAAAGTGTACGAGGATAACTACAACGGTTATGAGCTGTACTCATCATTGGGGTATGACGAAAAGTATATTGATGGGTTCTACAGCAACCGCAAACTCACAATCGGCGGCAAAAGGCTTGCGGTGAGCCTTGTTCCACAGTCTGCCAACGCGTTCGCTCCAGATCTGGTACCGGCCCGCTTTTTCTTGTTTGGAGGGGGTCTCGTAGCAATTCTCGTTACGTGCCTGGTACATGTAGTAAACAAACGGCGCAACTCACTAGAAACCAGGTTAGGCCTCGCGACGCGCAACGCCAACATTGGTCTGTGGGAATGGGATCTTGCCCGAAATACCTTTCGATTCAGCGACAGCTACTACGAAATGCTGGGTTACTGCCCAGAAGAGATTTCGATACACAAAGATACATGGGATTCTTTCTGTCACCCAGACGATCTCGATTCTGAACTCGAAGCACTTGAGAGGCACTTCAAGGGTGATACCTCTATATACGTCAACGAACACAGAGTACGAACCAAGGACGGTTCTTGGCTCTGGGTTAAGGACGTAGGTGAGGTGGTTGAACGAGCAGCAGATGGCACTCCCAAGTTGATGCTCGGCATTCACCTGGATATTCAGTCGCTGCGAGAAGCTACCGAGCATGCACATGCCGCAAATGATATGAAGAGTGAATTCTTAGCCAACATGAGCCATGAAATTCGGACCCCGCTCACGGCTATTCTTGGCTACATTGACCTTATCGAACGTGACGAGATTGATCCAAAGGAAGCTGCTCTGACTATTCGCTCGAATGCGGATATGCTGCTGACCATTGTCAACGATGTACTCGATGTATCCAAGTTAGAGTCGGGTAGACTCGCGATTGAAAGCGTAACTTGTGACCCGATCGCGATAACCGAAGAAGTACTTAAGTTGCTAGATATTCGATCCAAGGACAAAGGTCTAGACATTGATCTTGACTTCGACACACCTATTCCAGAGCAGATCGAGACCGACCCCACTCGTCTCAGACAGATACTTATAAATCTCGTTGGCAATGCGATTAAATTCACTAATGAAGGACGCATCGATATCCGCCTAGCACATGATCCAAAGAATAGCTTGCTTTACTTTAAAGTGATGGACACAGGTGTAGGTATGACCGATGAGCAACTGGCACTCATTCGAGCATTTGATCCGTTCGTCCAAGCCGACTCCTCGACTGCCCGGCAGTATGGCGGCAGCGGACTCGGCCTACGTATCTCGTCCAAGCTCGCAGCTTTGCTTGGTGGTGAGCTCAACATTGAATCGACGTTTGGTGAAGGCTCCACATTCGAGGCCTCCATCAGCACGGGCGATACGCTAAGCAACACGCTTACAGGGCAACCGAAGACTGCCTACGCCAGTAGCATCCAATCACGCCAGACAGACATACGTCCAGACATATCGATGAAGCTTCTTGAGGATACCCGAATCCTGATCGTCGAGGACGGAGTTGATAATCAGGCACTGATCCAGCACCACCTCTTACGGGAACACGCCCAGTGCTCTCACGCTTACAACGGCGAGGAGTGCATCGAGATGATCATCGGGGGGGACGCCGAGCACGTACCCGACATCATCTTGATGGATATGCAGATGCCGATCCTGGATGGCTACGACACGACTCGACGTCTTCGCGAGTCTGGTATTCGATGCCCCATCATTGCACTGACCGCACACGCAGGGAACCATCACAAGCGGCTGTGCTTTGACGCGGGCTGTGACGAGTTCCTGACGAAGCCGATCGACTTTGACGAGCTGATTCGTATATGCGAATCGTTCAGGAACGCCGGCGGAGAAAGGGCCCGAGCTGCTTAGAGTCAGTTCAGCTCTGCTTTACCGGCGATCCGTGCGTGGGCAGCCGATGACGATTCATCGATCACCCAAGGACCTATTCCCGTGTCCATATTCAAGAGAAGCACTGTCCCCTTTGTATCGGTCCAGTCTCGGGTGGGCTCAAAGCTGTTTCCTGTATAAAGAGCACTCGAAGACAGCCGAACTTCATCGACCTGTCCATTGAAGTGGCTCGTCGCTTTGCCTCTTCTGTTCACATCGGCACCAATCATCAGAGGTAGGTCATTGAAAGTCCGTTCACCCGACGCCCGGACAGCATCGACAAGCAGACCATCTAGGTACAGGCGCACCTCTGCACCATCATAAACCCCCGCCAGATGGTGCCATGTACCAACGCTCAACAGCGGCCTCTCCGGATTAGCCTCGGCGTACTTGCCTTCTAGGTGGATCGAGAAACTCGGTACACCGTTGTTCACGAAGAATCCGAACTCACTCCCCTCAGTCTTTGCTAGAAGCCCAGTTCGTCTGTCAAACGACTCGGCGTTGAACCAGCACTCAAGCGTCATCGGCCCGTTTGGTAGATCAAAGCTCTTACTCGCTACGTATGCGTACGACTCACCATCGAGGTGGAGGGTCCGGGGTGAGCTATCGAGTTGAATATCGTCGAGATCGAGTTTGATCGGGGTGTTGAGCGCGATCGTGGGGATCTCATACCTCGCTCCGGGCATCAGCATGTCGATGTTCACATTGAAGCGGAGATCACGGAAATCTTCATCGAGCGCACCGGTCTTTCGAACATCGAATTCGAGCGTAGCCTGTTCCCCAGACTCAAGGCTCGCGTGGGCGTGGTCGGGCCAGGCAGCCCAACTGCTGTCGTAGGACTCGGGAGTAACAGCAAACTCGATAGTGCGCGACGTAGGGTTGGATACGGTAACAGTGGTCTTTCCTTCCCCCCCCGATAGTGCGCTAAGAGAAAGCCCTCCCTCGATACTGGCGCCGCTGCGTGCAAGCGTGAGGGACTGGATGGCCATCTCATCGGTGATCTCACGAACATCCATGACCTCACCAACCGGTAGCGCAGCGTGCGCGACTTGATTCGGACGAACGGTCACGATGTTGTAGTGATGGAGCCATCCGGTTGAAGGGACGGATTTATTCTGATGCCCGCCCACTGTTGCCAGTGTGATGTAGTCGATGCCGTCACGCGGGTCATACCGCATCCGATGGATATGACCGGCAAAAACGCCCGAGATGTTGCCCGCTTTGACGAGCATTTCGTGCACTTGCTCCCAAGAGTCGCCATAATTTCCGCCAGTCCATCGAGGGTGATGAAGAAACAGAAAGACGTGCTCGGCGTCCGCGGACTGGGCGAGCATCTGTGAAAGCCACGAGAGCTGTTCTTCGCTCATCTCCTGGCACTCTGGCTTGCTGAAGTTCTTCTCGCCGGTCGACTCGTTGCCCTCGTCGGTGTAGAGCACGATAAACATACAGTTCTTGTGTTCGAACGCGTACCACAGCGGGCCAAAGTGCATCTCGTAGTGTCTGTCGTGTTCCCCTTCGGGCTTCCCTTCGCCTCGCCAGTATGTGTCGTGGTTGCCAGCAACAGGAAACCACGGGCAGATGAGCTCGTTCATTACCCCGCGATACTCGGCCATCTGCTCCATCCAGCCGTCGGTCTGGTTGTATCCCTGGATCATGTCCCCGACGGTCATCACAAAATCAGGCTCGAGAAGATTGGTATCGCGGACGGCATCCTTGAGCACATTAATCCCTGAGTCCGGACCGCCAGTCCTGTCGCCGTAGACGACGAAGCTGAACGCGTCCTCTTCACCGGGCAGCGGAAGAATGACTTCGGAGTCCCGGTCGGTATAGAACCTGGTGCGATCGTCCGAGGTCGCGTGGTCCTGGTTGTGCCGATGTGTGTGCCTGTCGTGGTACGGTGCGGACGACTCGTCTTGCACCTGCGAAAGCGCGTTGGCCGTCCAAAGGCTAAGAACACACACCGTCGCGATGGTACCGATTCTCATGGTTCTGGCTCCCTGTGCTTGCCGGGGCCAGTCTAACTGCTTTCAGCAATCCGTACGCACGATCGGGAATCTTCACGAATTGCTAGCGCTTTCTTGATCGCTGTCTTGGTTGTTCAGGAGCCTGACCGATTCTCTCGCGATCATGACCAGGCCCATCACGATGAGAAAGACCGCAAACAGCCTCTTGAGTGCCCGTTGGTCGATTCTTCCTCCGACAACTTTTCCGACGAATGTCCCAACCGCGCCAACTGAGATGAACAGCACGATCGTTGTCCATTCGATCGACAACCCAGCATCTGCGATATCGAACTGGTATCTTGCGAAAGCTGCCCATGAATTCGCAACGATCACAACGAGACTTGTCGCAACAGCGTGATGCATCGACAGTCCAGCCAGCAATACAAGTGACGGCACGATCAGGAATCCCCCGCCCACTCCCACAATGCCGGTCATCGTGCCGACCGCAAACCCCTCAAGCATGACAATCCAGAGCGCTTGAGGTGATCTTGAATCCGTTTGCTGCGCGGGAAGTTCTTTGCTCGATTTCTTCAGCATAAACCACGAAGCAGTCAGCATTACAGCAGCGAACAGGATCAGCTGCAACGCACCGGGCAGGTAACCCCCTATGAACGAGCCAACCGATGCGCCGAGCATGCCTGGCACACCAAAGAACGCAGCGACTTTCCACTGGACTAGTCCCTTGCGCGCGTGAGGTATGACCCCGAACGCGGCAATACCACCCACAATCGCGAGCGACTCTGTGATCGCGATTTTGCCTTCCTTACCGAGCAGGTAAACAAGTATCGGGACAGTCAATATCGATCCACCCGAGCCGAGCAGGCCAAGCGTGATACCGATCATGGCTGCGCCGATGAGTGCAAGGAGGATCATGCGTACAGCTACTTAGTTGACTCTAGCAGTCGTAACGGTTTCATGGCCGGCTGCCGCGTACGCCTCGAAGCCGCCAACAACATTAATCGGTTTGAAACCTTCTCGCTCGAGGAGCGACGAGGCCATCACGGAACGGATACCGGTCCTGCAGTGAACGTAGATATCTCGATCTCTGGGTAGCTGCTCGAGTACCTCAGGCAGCCTCGTATGTGACTTGTTGAACGCGCCCGGAATCGAGTCAACTGCGTGCTCTGTCGCCTTACGAACATCAAGGATGAATACCTCGCCTGAGTTGCGAGCACTACTCAACTCGTCTACAGAAACGTCCCGTGTTACGACAACAGAACCACCATTGGACACGAACGCAGCAAAGTCCCTGGGGGTGATATAACCGACTGCTTTGTCGAGCCCAATCCGCACCATCTCGCGAACGGCCTGCTCGACACGGTGCTCATCCACAACAAGAACTATCTCGTCCGCAGGATCAATATAAGCACCTGCAGATGTATGAAACGAAGAGCCGAGAGGAGAACTGATCGCACCCGGTATATGACCAGCTCGGAACTCTTCTGTCGATCGCACATCGACAACGATCTTGTCAACGAGTGAACCGATCTCGTTCGCGTCCAAGCGTTTAGGACAAGGCAGTCCCCCGAGTAAGGGCACCCCGTCACGGTTCTGTTGCTTCATCCTCGCGAAATACATCGGTGGTTCTGGCTGCCCCTCGAGGATGAACGAGGTGAAATCGACCTCGCTCCCTACTAGCTTGAGAGCCGGGCTGGACATTTTCTCGTATCCAGCGGTCGATTGCGGCACGGCTCCAAGGGCTTTTCCGCACGCGCTCCCTGCCCCGTGCGCGGGCCATATCTGCACATGCTCAGGAATGCTCCGTACAAACTCTGAAGCGGACTTGAATAGTTCTTTTGCGGATTCGTCTTTCGCCCCGGCTATTCCCGCAGCGGTCTCGAGCAGGTCTGGCCGACCCAGGTCACCTACGAACACAAAATCACCAGTGATCATGCCCATCGGCGAATCCATGCCTGAGCCCCGATCGGTCACAAGGTAGCTCATGTGCTCTGGCGTGTGCCCCGGTGTGTGCACCGCACGGAAATCGATATTCCCTACCGAGAACATATCTCCGTCACTAAGAAATTCATGGTCATAAGACCCCCCACCCGACTTGCTGGCTAGCCAGCAGGAGGTCCAGTCCGGCCCACCCAGCTTTGATAGGTACACCCTGGCGCCGGTAGTCTCGGCCAGCTCTCTGCACCCCGAAAGAAAGTC
>WUAK01000165.1 GCA_009827205.1 Phycisphaeraceae bacterium
AGCGCCAGCCCGACTCGCGTGCGGCGCAAGTCCGTGACGACCATCAACTCGCGGGTGACTCGCGACATAGAGGCAAGCAACTTCAGCGCCTGTTCCTCTTGCAGGTGATGCAGAAAGAGCGAGCACATCACCACATCCGCTTCTGGCAACGCATCCCTTGTCGCGTCGAGAACAACCGTCTCGGCCTGCTGGTCTCCAAACCGGTGCCGGGCTTGTTCCAAAGCTCGATCGCTGATATCGGTGAGTGTGAAGGAACAGTCGTAACCGCGTCTTTCGAGTGCCTTGGCAACAGCGTGGGCGACATCACCGCTGCCCGTTGCTACATCGAGAAGCCGAACCGGGCCCGGCGGTATTGCCTTGCACACCGAGCCCACGATCGGTAGCGCCGCGAGCGAGATCGTATTGATACGTGCTAGCCCATTTAGGGCACGGGCGTGGCGCTCGCCGTCAATAGCGGGGTCATCCATGATCTCGGGCGTGAGGATTCTGCCGAGCATCAGATCATCCTAGGTGTTCGTCAGCATCAGCAACGAGATCACACCCCGAGCCGACCACGCGAGCGTCCGGACGAGATTGGTGGAAACCAGCAGCTTCACTAAGCGGGTGTCAAAGCCGGATGAGAGCTTCGAGTGCATCGGGACCTGAACCAAGAACGTCGAAACCCAAATCAGCGCAACGAGCCCAAGCCCAGTAAAGCCCAGCACGGGCTGCACTCCGGTCTCGAAGGCGTCAATCGCAATCAGGATCGAGGCCGCGAGCTCGACCAGCATCAGAGGCATCACAACGTATGTCGTACGGAGCTGGTGCTGCTTGAAGTATTCCTGCGCGCTGTCTTTGCCAACCTTCTGAAAGAGGGGGTAGTGAACGACCTGAACAAACCAGATCAGGCCTGTCATGCACAGCGTCGAACCCGCGTGGATGAGCAGCAACAGCTCGCTCACACCGGAACCCCGCAAGCGAACCGCGTGTGGTCCACGCGCTCTGCGGCGGAGCGGTGGCGGTTCGCCTTGGTGATCTTCCCGTTCTCAAGAACAAAGACGCCCGGCATCTGCAAGCCATCTGTACGCAGAACACCAACAAAGTGCCCACGGAATGCAGCCAGCACCCCACGGGTCCACACGCGTATCCCGAAGAGCTGAACGAACGAGCCGATGCCCAGCCCGAACGCGCTGTACAAACGCCTTTCCGGGTCACTCACAACACTGATGCCATCCAACCCTCGATTCGAGGCGAGCCTCTGAAGCAAGGCCCTGTCCTCCATGCCTACCAAGGCGATGTGCATGCCGCGTTCTTCGAGCTGCTGACGCTGCCTGCCTAGATCTGCAAGCATCTCTTTGCAGAACGTGCAGCCGGCGTGTCTGATGAACGCAACGAACACAGGCTTCTCATGCGAGAGCTCATTGAGCGATCGGCCTTCCTGGTCTACAGCAACCTCGATCGCTTCTTTGAAGTCTGAAAGAGCCGGCAAGCCAGACGCACTGTGGGCACGAGCCGCGTCCCAGAGCATCATCGAGAACGGAACCCACCAGATCAGATCGTTGGTCAGGATGGTCAAACCGAACATGGGCGGCAGATCGCCCGTCACGAGCGCACCCGCAAAGCCGATGGGCCCGAATATCTTTCCGAGCAGGCCAACGAGCACGATCGGCCAGTGCACGCGCGAATTTCTCGCAGCACAGAGATAGCCGATGCCGTACACACCGACGATCATCCCCACGCACTGCCAGATCTGCGGGTAGAGCGGCTGCTCCATATCCGCGATCGAGAACAGCAGCGACGGGAACAAAACTACCATTGCTCCCCAGAAGATGTTGTAGATCCCCGCTGCGACAAGCCAGCGCTTCGTCCAAGTCGGTGGGTGTGATTGCATTGAATTGTCATCAATCGCGGCTGACAAGGCCAGGCCTCTTCTGCGGATCTACCGCCTCAACGAGCCCGGCACGCGCCGGTCTCACATGCATCCTTCCTTTGGAGCATCGGCCTAACACGCGCGAAACACCTATAGAGGAAGTCTGTGCACTGTCTCAGTATCGGCAGCCTGGTCGGTGCCAGCAGCCAACCGAGCCCGATCGCGCCGTACGCCCGGCGGAACACCTCAACGCCCGTCACAATCTCGCCGCTCGCGGTCACGCCGTGGATCGAGCCCATCAGCTGGTCGAACGTCCTGCCGTACGAAGAGGAATCGAATCCATCCGCAGCTATATCAACAAACCTGAGCCGGTTGTGCTTGTCGCGCCGCTCGAGCCACGCAGCCTCGCGCTTGCAGAGCGGGCAGTCGCCGTCGATCAGCACCGTGAACCGATCGGGGTCCACAACAGACTCGTCCAGTTTCATTTGGGCTGTAGCGCTCTGCATGAACCGTGACTCACTTTCCTTTGATGCTCGCAAGGCCGCCGTCGACACCGATGACCTGCCCGGTCACCCAATCGCTCATCGGATCAATCAGGAACTCGATGATCCGTGCGATGTCAGCTGGTTTCCCGATACGGCCAAGCGGATGCATGCTGACACTCGCCTTGAGTGCCTGCTCGCTCGCGGTGATCCTTGATGCCAGCGGTGTGTCCACCAGCCCGGGTGCCACGGCGTTAAACCTGATCCCGGCCGATGCGAAGCTCGCGGCAGCTGACTTGACGAGCCCCTCGACAGCGCCCTTGGCCGCGCTGATGATCTCGTGATTGGGCAAGCCCAGCCTCGCGGCGCAACTCGACATGAGCACCACACTGCCGCCAGACTTCCGCATCGACTTTGCCGCGGCCTGTGCCGTGTAGAAAGATGTCCGTATGTTCTGATCAATCGCGTGATCGAGATCGTCCGCGTTGCACGACTGCAGCGGCTTGATCAGGATCGAGCCGCACAGATTGACCGCGGCCGAAACTGACTCCTGCTCAGCAAAGACAGATGCGATGCCCAAAGGGTCGTGAGCTTCAATCGAATGGGTCGAGACGACCGATCCGCCGAGCGAACTCCGGAGATCGTCAAGCTTCTGCTTGTCACGGGCAGCAGCGACGATCTCCCAGCCCGAACCGGCCAGCCGACGGCACAGCTCGGAACCGATGCCTCCGGTCGCACCGATAATCACAGCTCGTTTGTTCTCTGCGGACACGGCTTCCCTGCTTTCGGGCTCTAGCACCGCGCAGCACCACCGCGCGCGATGACGAATCTACACACGACTTCGAGAGAAACCCGATCCGAGATTCAGTGGAACTTGATCGATCCCTTTGCGTTCGAGAGTGCCTCTTTCGCGGCGCTCTCCGAACGGATCATCCGACCCGTGGTTGAGCCGATCTGGATCTGCGGCTTGCGCTTATCGAGCTTCGCGGTCACCCAGCCCTGGATGAGCATCGCCTCGAGTGTCTGGAGATAACCCGCGAGTGTGGTGTTCTCGGCGCCCGGAGCGACGTTGCCGCGGATGTGGGTCATGAGATACGAATAGATCTTGTCGATATCGCCTGACTGCTTGAGCATGTCGTGGATCTCGCCGTACTGACCCGTAAGCGGGAGCACAGCTTCGCCCCTCTTGAAGCAGGGCACACGGATGATCTCGCCGTTCTGAAGATCCCCGATCACGTCCTTCTGCGCGCCGCGCATATTGAGCTTAAAAACGTTGTACTCGGCGATCTTCATTTTCTGCTCGCCGCCCAGGAACCGGTCGACAAGATGGCGCCCGGCGTTGAGAGAAAACGATCCGAGCGAGGCCTGCCCCGCGAACTCGGTCGCAAATCCGCCCTGCGAGAGCCATCGCCACGCGTCTTTGGGCGAGAGTTTGAGCCCGGCGTCCTTGGCTATCTCGATACAGTGGTCTTGCAGATCGGTAAACTGGCCGTTGGCCGCGTACCAGTATTTCGCGAATCGGATGTGCTGATCGATGTTCTTGCGGTTCTTGGTGTCGTAGCGGTTTTTGACCCACTTCGCGTCTGACTCGTCGTGTTCGATATCGAGGATCGAATACGCCGTCTCACGAGCCGACGAGTGCGCGAGCGTCATACCAGCAGCGAGGATGGGGTCCGCAAAGCCCGCAGATTCGCCGCAGAGCCACCAGTTGTCCCCCACGAGGCGTGATGCGAGATGCGACCAGTTCTTGGTCGTGTGAACGGATTCATTGTTGAGCTCGCTCTTGGCGTCGGAGAGCTGCTCGCTGATGTCGGGCAGGAGCGAGATCGCCTCGTCGTACAACTCGCGCGGCGGGATGCCCCGCTCCTTGTAATAGTCCGACGGGCAAATCAGGCCAACACTCGCGCGGGTCGGGCCGAGTGGGATGAACCAGATCCAGCCGAAGGGCAGACTCCGCACGTAGACGCGTGTGCCGCCGACACCGATCTCAACTTTCCACTTCGCGTTGTCCCAGTAATCCCAGAACGCGACGTTGCGCAGCTCCTTGGGTGCCATGCTTTCCACGCCCATGGCTCGGCGCAACAGCCCGGCGTGCCCAGACGCGTCGACGTAGTGCTTTGCCGTGACAGTCTCGCCGGTGCTGAGCTTGAAGCCGGTGATCGAGTCACCTTCTTTAAGGATCTCGTCGACGCCGGTTTGCTCTCGGATGGTTGTGCCCATCTCCTCCGCGTGTCGCAGGAGGATGTTGTCGTACTCAGCGCGCTCGACCTGGAAGGCGGTGTGTCTGCGCTGGCCGTCGTACTTCGCGGGGCGGGGCTCGTCTTCGAATTCCTCTGCAGGGAAGAAATCAAACTCCCAGGGCTCGCTCACCTGGCCCCAGGTGTAGCTCACGCCCAGCTTGATCGGGAAGCCCGCCTGCTCGACCTTCTCCCAGCAGCCCATCTCGTGCAGGATGTGGCTGACAAGCGGGAGCTGGCTCTCGCCGACGTGCTCGCGTGGGAACTTCTCTTTCTCGAGGATGAGCACCGAAAGATTGGGGTTGTACTTGCACAGAAGCGAGGCGACCGTCGAGCCCGCGGGTCCACCGCCGATGATCGCGACATCGAAATCTGTTGCACTCTGGACCATCACCACACTCCCATCTCTACCCGGCCCCATCGGACCCGGGCTGTAGAACCTACACGAGAAAGCAGGCGATGTGTAGTACGAGTGTGAACTGATCGGAGGGTCTCGTATGCCGGCGTGGGATTATCGCCCAATAACCATGCCAAGCGGGGAATCGGGCCATACCATCACCCCGCCAGACCCGGACATCTGCAATCGGAGCGGTGGCTGAGCGGTTGAAGGCGCCGGACTTGAAATCCGGTGAAGGGCTTGCCCTTCCGTGGGTTCGAATCCCACCCGCTCCGCTTTCTTCCTTTATGAACAAGAGGTCCGACCGATGAACAAGGGCCAGATCCTCACACCCTGGCTCTACCGCAGATGGAAGTTCGACTTCCCCGCGGAGCTCTACCCGGCGGTCATCGAACGGCTCCGCGGCCTGCCGGCGCGAGCTGACGAGATTGCACGATCGCTCACCAATAGCCAAGCGAGCGCGCCTTTCGAGGGCGGCTGGTCAATCAAGCGTCACCTCGGACACATCGCCGACCTCGAAGCACTCATCACGCAGAGACTCGACGCGTACGAGCAGGGCGTCCCGGTGCTGCCCCCCGCGGACATGCAAAACGAAGAGACAGTCAACGCGGACCATGACGATCTGCCTATCGCCGACGTGCTCGCGCGTCTCAGACAGCGGCGCGAATCAACGATCGCAAAACTCGAAACATACCCACGCGATTTCTTCGCTCGATCTGCGTGGCACGAGAGGCTCGGCATCCAGAAACGCGTGGTCGACACGTGGGTCTTCTTCGCCGACCACGACGACCATCACCTGGCGCTCGTGCAAATGATCGTGCGGGAAATTGGCGCGAACTAGAAAAGAATGTGCCCTACCCCTCCATCCGCGCAAGTCGGCTGGACAGATACTCGATCAGCTTCTTCTGGTGCTCGATCTCGGCACCGATCTTCTCTTTCTGCGCTTCCTTGTCCTCTCCCTCGCACTCGCTCAGGCTCGTCTCAAGCTCCTTGAGTTTTGTCTTCGCGCCGCTGAGCGACTCCCGCACGCGCTCGACGCGCTCCGCGTCGTCCGCCTTGTCGAAGATGACGTCCTCGGGGCTCGACTGTTCGCTGCTGGTCGACTTGCGGACCCGACGAGGAATCACCGTCTCCTGAATCTGGCGCTGGTTCATGAAGTTGGGAGACACGATCTCGATGCCCGCGTCGTGCAGCGTGTCGAGGATGTGCTCGCGCAGGTTCGAACGCTGTGAGATGAGCTTCTTCGTGTCCTCGAGCAACCCCGCGGCTCGGTAGGTCACCGAGAAATCTCCGAGTTTGCGCACCTGCACGAACCCCTCGATCAGCCCAGTCTCTTCGACCGCCGCAAGCAGCAGAGGCTCAACCCTGCCGTGCGGCACGTCGTACCCAAGGCTCAGATCGCAATAGATGATCGTGCCGCTCGTGCGCACGACGCGCAGCGGATTGGTGATCAGGTACGAGTTGGGCAGCGTGACAAGGTCGCGATCCTCGGTCTGGATCTCAACGTGGAAGAGACCCTTGGCGGAGACGCGCCCCGCGTGCTCACCGATGCGGATGAAATCGCCCGGCTTGAACGAACGCAC
>WUAK01000166.1 GCA_009827205.1 Phycisphaeraceae bacterium
GCGACGAGCGAGGGCCTTGGGAAGTGCTCGTCATAGACCCGGACGAGTCTCGCCACATCCGCGGCGGTGAAGTGGCCCCGCTCACCTCGGGTGAACCTGAGCGAGCAGCCCCCCACCGCGGCGAATCCCGCGGCTTCGTAGTAATAGATGTGGCAGTTCTCGTCGCAGATGATCTCTTCGCCGGGCTGGGTCTGAGATCGAACCGCGAGAAGGTTGGCCATGGTTCCCGACGGCACGAAAAGCGCGGCTTGCTTCCCCAGAAGGTCAGCCACCTTGGCCTCTAGATTCCGAACACTGGGATCGCCTTCTAAGACGTCGTCACCGAGCGGCGCCAAAGCCATCGCCTCTCGCATCTCTGGAGTTGGCTGGGTGACGGTATCGGAACGCAGATCTATCGAGTCCATGTTGAAATGGTATAAGACCCGACGCTGCTTCTGGCTAGGTGTTTTATCTTATTCTGTTTTCTCAATCATGACTCCGCACAGAGAGAACTGTGACACTGGGTAGTCTGCATATAAGTCTATTGTAAGAAAGACGCTTACACCTCTGCGCGACTGACTGGCGCGGGGCCTTTGGTCTTTGATGTCGCTGGCCCTTCGTCGTTCGTCGGGGTCAGATCGAGCCGGCGCGCCATCATTACAAAACCGATTGCGCCTGTGACGACGAGGGCGAGGCAGATGAGCAGAACCCAGGGGGCGAGCTCTGGGTTGCGTTTGGCGAGCTCGTTGTAGAGCAGCACGGACACGATCGGGCCGATCAGTCCTCGCACCCCGGTCAGGGTCACGTGGACGCCCATGTACTCGCCCGCGCGTTCTTTGGGCGCGAAGTCGTGGTGACCGAGCTGCCAGGCGAGCATGCCGCCCGCCATCGCGGATCCTTTGAGAGCGACTGTGACGTAGAGCAACCATTTCTGCTGAAGCACAGACGCGAGCAGCAGCAGGATGATGATCAGGATGAAGACCCAGCAGTGGTACGCGCGGAACATGACGACGTGCACACGGTCCAGAAGCCTCGCCCAGACCGGGATCATCACGGGGACGACAGCCATCGGGATCACGCTCGCAAGCAGGATCCCCTCGAAGTACTCAATCCCGAAGCGGTCACGGAACAGAATCGGCACGAGCGGCATGATCATCAGGTTGCCCATGCCCATCAGGAACTGATTGACCTGGTAGACGCCAAAACGCTTGTCTTCCAGCAGCAGCTTGATCACACCTACCGGGTTGATGGTTGGGCCCGAGCGCTCGTTGATCGACTCTCGCTCGTCGCGGAGCATCTGCTTGTGCTTGCGCACACGGATGGTCGAGAGGATCGCGATTCCAACAGCGCCGAAAAGCACGCACACGACGATGTAGACACGGAAGACCTGGATCGGGTCCAGCCCCAGTGATTCGAGGCTGAATCGAGGATCGATCAGCGAGAGCTTGTCGCCCATCAAGATCGCAAGCGCCAGCCCGAGCGTCGAGAGCGTGAGCGTCTGGATCGTCGAGAACTTCCCGGCCACGCGCGCACGGAGACTCCGAGGGTAGTTGTTGCGCCAGATGGTCGAGCGGATCGCGATGTACCCTGACCAGCATGTCCAGACACCGATGATGATTGCGCAGAGCATCACCAGACCCACGGGTGTCTTTGGGACCAAAGCGATGAGCAGGACCTGGAGCAGGAGCGCGATCTGGACACCCGCGATGAACTTGATCTTGTTCATGCCGTGCGAGGCACGGGCCCAGATGAAGTTGACGATGTTGGCTAGAGCCGGTGCAGAACTGAGGACTGCCACGCAGGTGTTGAGGAAGGAGTCGGTGACGACCCCGTCGAAGGCGATCTTGACGATGATCCCGAGGACGGCCCCGTCGAAGGCGGCGCGAGCCACCGAGAAGAACGCGGTCCCGGGGAGCTCCTTGCGGTAGTTGCGGCGGATGGACGCGGGCATGGACCCGGGCAGGAATGAGCCCGCCGCCTTCCGGGTCAAACGCAGTGGCGATCGGGAGCTGTCCACGATGATCAGTAGCCCCCAAAACCGGCTCGGGTGGTGCGTACGATCACGGGCACATGAATATCCGTAACTTCTCTATCATCGCCCACATCGACCACGGCAAGTCCACGCTCGCCGATCGCCTGCTCCAGGCGACCAAGGCCGTCTCGGACCGCGAGGCCAAGGCCCAGCTGCTCGATTCCATGGATCTCGAACGCGAGCGGGGAATCACGATCAAGGCGTCCGCTGTGACCGTCATGCACGAGCACAACGGCGAGCAGTACATGCTCAACTTCATCGACACCCCCGGGCACGTGGACTTCGGGTACGAGGTCAGCCGGGCGCTCAAGGCGTGCGAGGGCGCCCTGCTCATCGTGGACGCTGCCCAGGGCGTCGAGGCCCAGACCGTCGTCAACGCGTACCTCGCTATCGAGCAGGACCTCGAGATCATCCCCGTGCTCAACAAGATCGACCTGCCTGGCGCACGCCCGGACGAGATCGCGATGGAGGTCGAGCAGGTGCTCGGTTTCGCTGCAGAGGACTGCGTGCTGTGCTCGGCGAAGTCGGGTATCGGGATCCCCGAGCTGCTCGACGAGATCTGCGAGCGATTCCCGGGGCCCCGCGAAGCGCAGACACCAAAGACCCGGGCGCTGATCTTCGACGCGGTCTACGACGACTACCGGGGCGTGATCGTCTATTGCCGGGTCTTCGACGGCAGGCTCAAGGTGGGCGACAAGATCCGGATGATGGGCCTCGGGCGCACGTTCACGATCACCGAGCTCGGCAAGTACACGCCCAAGCCTCAGAAAGTCAAAGAGGTCGGGACGGGCGAGACGTGCTACCTCGTCGCGGCGATCAAAACCCTGGGCGACGTGCGCGTGGGCGACACCATCACGATCGACAACGACCCCGCCGAAGAAGCGCTCTCCGGGTACGAGCCGCCCAGGCAGATGGTGTTCTGTGACTTCTACCCCGCGACCAACTCCGACAAGAAGGGCAACGACTTCGAGGCGCTCCGCGAGGCGATGGAGAAGCTCAGCCTCAACGACGCGAGCTTCACGTTCCAGACTGTCCACTCGGAGGCGCTCGGGTTTGGGTACCGCTGCGGCTTCCTGGGCCTCTTGCACATGGACATCATCCAGGAGCGCCTCGAGCGCGAGGGCGATGTCGAGATCGTCCAGACCGCGCCGACCGTGTCCTACAAGGTCGAGGTCCGGGGCAAAGAGGGCCAGACGGAGGAGATCGAGGTCCACAACCCCGCCGACCTGCCCGACATGGGATCGATCATCGCGATCAAGGAGCCCATCGCCAAGGTCGAGGTCATGGTGCCCAAGGAGTACATCGGGGATGTGATGAAGCTGGCGCTCGACCGCCGGGGCATCTTCACGGGGCAGACGTTCGTCTCGGACGCGCGCGACATGCTCACATTCGAGATCCCGCTCGCGGAGCTGATCTATGACTTCTACGACAAACTCAAGGGCCTGACCGCCGGGTACGGCACGATGGACTACGAGATCAACGAGTACCGCACCGACCGGCTCGTCAAGGTCGATGTCCTGATCAACGGCGATCCCGTCGAGGCGCTGGCGGTCATCGTGCACAAGGAGAAGTCCGAGCAGCGGGGCCGACAACTGCTCGTCAGACTCAAGAAGCAGATCCCCAGGCACCAGTTCGAGATCCCGCTCCAGTGCGCGATCGGGGGCAAGATCATCGCCCGCGAGACCATCAAGGGATTCCGCAAGAACGTCACCGCCAAGTGCTACGGCGGCGACGTCACCCGCAAGCGCAAGCTGCTCGAGAAGCAGAAGAAGGGCAAGGAACGCATGAAGACCATCGGCACCGTGAACATCCCGCAGGAGGCGTTCATGGCGGTGCTGGATGTGGGTGACGAGTGAATAAGCAGAAGAGACTTGTTCTCGTCTTCCTTGTAGCTGTCCTCATACTCAGCAATGGTTTGTTCTGGTTCTACAACTTCGGTCTACGAGTCAAGGGAACGGAGTATCACACATCGCAAGCTGCGGATGGGGTTGTCGAAGAACTGGTATCTCGCGATCTCATATCAAGTTCATTGATCGAAGATGAGCCGAGAATTTACTTTGATGCCTTCATGGCCCCGATCCGGCCCCACATCGACCCGTATCAATCAGCAGCGATCTTCCCGCCACTGTTTAACTCGGGAGCACTTGTTCTCATCCTGATCTTCTTGTTGTTGCCAGAACGCAAGATTGTGGACCCATCCGACTGACAATCTCTGTCGCACCGGGCGTTCTCGCAGATCGTGTACCATCTCTCTGAGCATTCCGCTCCGGGGGTTACACGACATGTCGATGAAAGAAACCGCACTCAACCTGTTCGATGCCTGCGAGTCCGGCAAGGGCTGGGCCGTCTGCGAGCAGTACTGCACGCCCGGCGCGACGTTCTCGGCGCAGGCGGATGCGCTTGCCGAGGTGACGACGCTCGAGGCGTATACCGACTGGATGCAGGGCTGCTACACCTTCGCCCCGGACGCGAGCTACGAGATCAAGTCGTTCGGCGTCGACGAGGAGCGCGGCAGCGCGATGGGCTTCGGTGTCTTCCGCGCCACCCACACCCACGAGGGAGGCCCCGTCCCCCCCACGGGCAAATCCATCGAAGCCGAGTATGTCTACATCATGCGGTTCGAGGGCGACAAGGTCAGCCACATGACGAAGGTGTGGAACGACGGGTTTAGTTTCAGGCAGCTTGGGTGGGGGTGAGCAATATGCACGATCTGTCACACAACTCTCTTACCAGAGAGCAATCATGAGCAATAATCAAACAGAACTGCTACTAGAAGAATACAAATCGCTTAGATCGCTACACGACCAACACAACCTAACTGCCTATCGAACATTGCCACTGCTAGGAGCTGTAGTAGCTGCTGCAGTAGCACTAGGGGCAAGAGATATCGCTCTGATTTCTTTATTGATACTGGGTAGCACAACAGCCATAGTGATTTGGCTTTGTATTGTGCAGAGTATTGTTTGTGGAATCGGCTTACATCTTGTAGAGCTTGAGTGCAAAATAAACTCCCTAACCAAGGCGGACGATCTAGTTCGGCTTAGCTGGCAATCAAAGCAGGTCGCGAGTTTAACTAGCAACTTATTTCCTAATATCAAAACTTACACCATAATATCATTTATCATTGTAATGATCTCTACTATTTATACTACAATACAAGTCTGGATTTACGGCGACGTAGCAACCAGAGCGTTAGCCTCACTGTTTTTTTGCTCATCAGTTCTTTGTTTATACTGCCTGACAACTACAGAAACTCAAACCAAGAACGCTAAAAGCCAACTCATAAACCAGTACGGCACAATCGATTGCTGATTGTATGCAAACAACAACCCCGGCCTTTCAGCCGGGGCTGCTACGAAACAGAGAAACTCTAAGCTGTGAGAGCGACGGTTCAGTTCGCCGAGCCGACTTTCTTCATGACAAACGTCATCTCGCCGGCGACTTCGCCTTCTTTGTTGAAGCTGGTCCAGTGCTGCTCGAGGGTGTTGTCATCGACAAGGACGAGCTTGAGGCCGCCCATGTAGACCTGGTGTGATGGGAGCAGGTTGCTGACGTAATCGACCTGGAAGTCGAAGCTGTTGCCCCCGTCGACATCAGCGACCATGCGGGGCTGGTTGCCCGCGGCGCAGTAGTGGGTGCAGACGAGTTGGTCGCCGTCCATGTGGTAGACGTTGGTCATCTCGTTGGCGCCCGGGAACATGATCTCTCGGACGATTGAACCGTTGCTGGTGAGCTTGAATGTCGAGCCGGGCCCGGTGGCGCCGTCGGGCATCTGCATCTCCCACTCGCCTTCGAGCTTCGCCAGTGTGGTCAGGGCCGAGGCTTGTGTTTCGTCCGGAGCGGACGCGACCTGGACGCCGCTGCTGTCTGTGCCTGCCGTCTGGCAGCCTGCAGCGAGAAGGATCGGAAGTGCGAGCGCGAGGGCGGATGTGCGGGGTGACATAAGTGGATCTCCTGAGAAGTGGATACCCGAGTCTACCGGAGCGAAGAAAGTGCGTGATTCGTCACGGCTGCTCGAACCCGGGCCAAGGCTTATACGTATTATCTATCCAGATATCTTTTTATCCGTGGTATTCACCGCGGGGGAGGTCAAAATGAAGGTCATAGCTGCACTTGGGATCGTTCTGGCCGTCACGGCTGGCTGCAAATCGAACGACTGCTGCTCGGTTGAGCCCGCTGAGACGGCTCAAGGGCTGCCCGAGATGACTCAGCCAGAACTGGAATCGGCGATCGAGGCCCTGAGCATGGCGCTCGAAGACGAGCGAAAGTCGGAAGCCATGTACATGGCGGTGATGCGTGTCCACGGCGAGCGCAAGCCGTTCTCGAACATCGCGAACTCAGAGCGGAAGCACCAGAACGCGCTTCTTAATCAGTTTGAGCGGCTCGGGGTCGAGGCCCCTGCATCGCACGAGTTCAGCTTTGACATCCCTGAGACTTTCGAGGGTGCGTGCCAGATGGCTATCGACGCCGAGCTGGCAAACGCGGATCTGTACGACACGATCGAGAGCAAGGTCTCCGACCCCTCGA
>WUAK01000167.1 GCA_009827205.1 Phycisphaeraceae bacterium
GCTCTTCCGATCTTGAGCGTTGAGCGCGCTGCGGTCCGCGCGATCTCCGAGATCACGATCGATGACCTGGTGAAGCAAGCGGCTGGCAGCGAAGGCTCGGTCGCACGCCGCGCCGAGCAGTACGCGCAGGAAGCAATCGACCGAGCGGGCATCGGCATCCAGATCATTCGCCTCGACATGATCGATTCCGGCCCGCCGCTGAACCTGTACAACGACTTTGCGCAGGTCACCAGCGCCGCGACCCAGGCCAACGCCGAGCGAGACCGCGCCCAGCAGTACGCCAGGAGTTCGCTCAACGCCGTTGCCGGTGCGGCTTCTGATGAGCTCGTCGAATTCATCGACCGTTACGAGCGAGCGACAGACCTCGGCAACACCGACGAGCAGGAACAGATCATGGCGGCCATCAGGTCGGTCATGCTGGGGGAAGCAGTTGAGGTGCCTGCCTTCAGCGACAACGAGGAGATGGTCGCTGTTGCGGAGAATCAGGTCTCGGGCGAAGTGACACAGATGATCAGCAGCGCCCAGACGTACCGGCGTCAGGTGAGCGACGAGGCGCAGGCAGACCTGACCCTCTTCCGCTCGAAGCTCGATCAGTACAACTCGAACAAACGCGTGCTCGTTACGCGTGAGTGGGCGTCGGCGGTCACCGAGTTTCTCCAGAAGGACACGGTCCAGGCGATGGTCCTGCCCGAGGGTACAGACGTGCTCGAACTGCTGCTCAACCGTGACCCTGAGATCTTGCGTGAGCAGGAGAAGGCGAGCAGGCGTCAGATGCTCAATGAGGCAAACGAACGCCGCAAGGAAGAACTCGCGAAACCCGTGCTCAGCGACGTGAACCAGGGCAGCGGTCGCTAACGGAGTACAACCCTTGGCAACAGCCACGACACAGACCAATCAGAAGCCAGTGGTCGCGTGCCAGCGTCTGACCAAGGTGTTCAAGGATTTCTGGATGCGTCCGCGCGTCCGCGCGGTCGAAGACCTGACGCTCGAGATCCGGCCTCACGAGATCTTCGGCCTCCTCGGTCCCAACGGCTCTGGCAAGTCAACGACGATCAAGATGATCCTTGGGCTCCTCAACCCCTCCAAGGGCAGGCTCGTGGTTTTCGGCAAGCCGCCAAGCGACGTCGATATCAAAAAACGCATCGGGTACCTGCCCGAGGAGAGCTATCTCTACCCGTTCCTCAACGCGCGTGAGACGCTTGAGTACTACGGCAAGCTCTTTGAGCTTGACGTCAAAACACGCAATAAGCGGATCGACGAGCTGCTCGACATGGTTGGGCTGACCGCTGCGCAGCACAGGCCGGTTCGTGAGTACTCCAAGGGCATGCAGCGCCGCATCGGGCTCGCTCAGGCGCTCATCAACGACCCGGACTTTCTCATACTCGACGAGCCCACGACAGGTCTCGATCCGATCGGTACGAGGCAGGTCAAGGATCTCATCATCGAGCTGGGCAGGCGAGGCAAGACCGTGCTGCTCTCGAGCCACCTGCTGTCGGATGTCGAGGACGTCGTTGACCGCATGGTCATCCTCTACGGCGGCAAGATCCGCGACGAAGGCACGACCGACTCACTGCTCACGAAGCACTCGAAGACGACGATCGAAGCCGACGTGCTCGACGATGAGACGATCTCTGAGATCGACGAGCTCATCCGGCGCCGCACGGGCGGTGAGAAGAGCCTGCTCTCGGTCACGCATCCGCGTCAGAAGCTCGAGGAGAAGTTCCTCGAGATTGTGGAGCGGGCCAAGACCGAGCGTGTGGAGACCTCCGGCGCCGCCGGCGACGGTGCGACCGCTTCGTTCCTCGCAGCGGGTGCGGGCGCGGGTGCTGAGCCGGTGGGGGGGGACGAGCTGATCGACAAGCTCGTGACCTCAGAGCCAGAGCAGACGCCAGAAGAAACTTCAGCAGCGGATCTGCCCGCCGAGCCCACGCAGGAAGAGCAGACGCGCAGCGTGCTCGAAGAGCTCACCGCTGAAGAAGAGCCGACAGCAACCGAGCAGACACCCACGCAGGAACCTGTGTCCTCTGCCGAGGAGCAGGCGCCATCTCAGGGCGACGCGAGCGTGCCGAGCAAACCCGAGGCCCCGGCCGACGACGGCGGGGTTGATCTGGGAGTCATCGGTTCGTTGCTCGATGACAACGACGATGACGACCCGGAGCGTCAGGCGTGAACACCACCGAGCTGAAAGCTCGCGCTGACACCATCCAGCAGAGCAGGGGCTTCAAGCTCATCGCCTCGGCGGTGATCCTGCTCGCGGCGATCGGTATCTCGGTGGCAACGGTTGTTGCTACCTCATCGCCCGTGTTCCAGGGCGAGAGTGCGCCCGATGCCGCGACGAGTCCCGACACGTCGATCACGAACACCGACGCCGCTCAGATCATGCTTGAGACTGTCCTCAAGGGGGCGCGCGGTCCGACCGGGACGATCATCGCAACAGGGATAGTCGCCGCCGCGGCTTTGGTCGTCGTTTGGCTTGGATTGGGCCTGACGTACATTGCGCTCGGAGTCGTGCTTCTCGCGGTTGCAGGTCCGCTGTGGTTGTTCGACGGCACGCGTGGGCTCTCGAAGCTCGTGATCGGTATCGTCGCGCTCGCCGCTGCATTCAGCGCGCTGATGCAGGGCGCAAGGCTCGCGCTCTCGGGCAAGGGCCCGATCCGTGCGATCGCGCGGAACGTGCTCGCCGAGGCTGTGCGTCTCCGACTCTCGGTTGTCTTTATCGTGCTGCTGATCTTCGGCCTAGCCGCGCTCCCGGGTGTGCTTGATGCGGCTCAGCCTCTTCGATACCGCGTGCAATCGTTCATGCAGTTCGGCACGGGCGGCGCGTTCTGGCTGATTGCGCTGCTGACCGTCTTCTTCAGCGTGAGTACGGTTTCCTCCGAGCAGCGCGACAAGATCATCTGGCAGACGATGACCAAGCCCGTCGCGTCGTGGAAGTACATCTTCGGGAAGTGGCTCGGCGTCTCGACACTCGCGGCGGTTCTGCTCGCAGTCAGCAGCTCGGGCGTGTTCCTGTTCGTCGAGTATCTCCGTAACCAGCCCGCGCTGGGCGAGAAAGAAGCGTACATCGCGTACGCGGACGAGGGCATGAGCGAGGATCGACTTGTCCTTGAGACCCAGATTCTCAGTGCGCAGCGTGAGATCGAGGCCGAGGAACCGATCATTGATGAGCAGGCGCTCAGAAACGTGATCGAGGACACGATCGGGAGGGTGCGAGCCGACAACCCTGACTACGTCGTCACTCCTGAAATTCAGACGAAGCTCCGCGAGGAGTTCATCAAACGCGGAAGGCAGATGTACTTCGCGCTCCAGCCAAGCGAGAGCCAGACGTACGTCTTTCAGGGCATTGACATCGGTCCTGAAGAAGACATCCCGATGGTGCTCCGCTATCGCGTCGATGCGAGCGCCAACGAGCCGGATCTTCAGTACAAGATATCAATCGGCTTGCCCGGTATGGCCCCGATTGTCCGCGATACGGGGCTGGGTCACACGCACACCCTCCCGATCGCCCCGTTGATCCTCTTCGCGCCGACGCCGTCTGATCCTCAGCCTCGGATCCTCCTGCCGGATGAGCCGACATTCTCTACGGCACTCACGCTGCTGCGTAGCGGCGAACTGACGGGTGCGCAGTACATCACAGCGGGGCAGCTCGTTGCAGAGGGCGACTTTGCCATCGAGATCGGCAACGGCGAATTCGCCTATGTCCTTGAGAACAACAACATCGCAGGCACAGTTCTCATCCCAAACGGTGACCGGATGATCATCCCACCAGGCGGGCTCACGCTCTCGTACAACGCGGGCAGCTACCACGCCAACTACGCGAGGACGATGGCGGTCCTCTGGCTCAAGCTCGCGTTCCTCGCCATGCTCGGCATCTTCTGCTCGACTTTCCTCAGCTTCCCTGTGGCCAGCATGGTCTCCTTCGGTGTGTTCCTGATGGCCGAGAGCGCCGGGTACGTCCGAATCGCGATCGATAACTACGCAACTCTGGACAACGAAGGGAATCTGAACGTTCTCAAACTAGCGATCTCTGCCATCGCCTACAGCGTTTCTTGGATCTTCAAAACGTACGCGGATCTTTCCCCGATCGAGCGACTCGTGAACGGGCAGCTCGTGGGAGGCGTAACAGTTCTGAGTGCGGTTGTTGTGGTTGGGATCTGGTGCCTGTTCCTTTTCGGGGCGAGCACGATGATCTTCAAACGCCGCGAGCTCGCGACGTACTCTGGCCAGTGATGGGTCCACGGAGGGCTCTTTGATGACGCACGACAAACTGATCCAGATCATCGCCTCAATTGTGATGCTCGTGCTTCTGGGCGGGTCGGGCGTTGTGGGCACAACGATCACGGAATCCACCGGTCGGCACAAGCTTGTGTACGCCGACAGCGCGGGCGAGAACGACAGGCCTGAGGTCGCCGTCGGTATCGCGATGGGCGCTTTCCGCGGCGTATTCGTGAACATGCTCTGGATCCGCGCCAACCGCCTCCAGGAAGAGGGCAAGTACTACGAGGCGATCGAGCTCGCTGAGACGATCACAAAGCTCCAGCCCCGGTTCCCGCGCGTCTGGATCTTCCACGCTTGGAACCTCTCGTACAACATCTCTGTCGCGACCCAGACACCCGATGAGCGGTGGCAGTGGGTGAGCTCGGGCGTCAGGCTCCTCCGAAACGAAGCGATCCCGAAGAACCCGAACGACATGCTCATTCACAAGGAGCTTGCGTGGATCTTCGTCCACAAGATCCAGGGTGTGACGGACGACGCGAACCAGTACTACAAGCGCAAGGTCGCAGAGGAATGGACCGCGGTTCTTGGCCCGCCCCCGGCGCGCGGCCCAGAGATGCGTGACGGGGACGTCGCACGCGCGGCGTACGCAGACTGGCTCGATGTTGTCGCCAACGCACCCGAGACTATCGAGGGGGCGATCGAAGAGGAACCCATGGTTGCCGAGCTCCAGCTCGCGCTGGCGGATCTCTTCGGCACGGAGAACGCACAGGACACTCTGCGACGCTACGCCGTCCACGAAGAGCTGCACCGGAAGAACCTGAATGATGATGAGCTAGGCCCAATCCTGGGTGTTGTAGAAGAAGACGAGCTCGACCGGATCCGCACGCTCACCAGGCTCATGCACGAGCCCGCGTTTGAGAACGCGTGGGAGATCTACATCGCTTATCTCCGCAAGCGCGTGCTGCTTGACGAGTACAACATGGACCCCTCGCGTATGGTCAGGTACACGCGCCGGTTCGGTCCGATCGACTGGCGTCACCCCGCGGCTCACTCGCTCTACTGGGCGTACACGGGCGTCGAGCGAGGTCTCGGACGCGCCGAGGAACGCAACCGCCGGGACTACGACTTCATCAACACCGACCGGATCGTGATGCAGTCCATCCAGGAACTCTGGCGTTCTAGCGAGGTCTACTTCGACTTCCTCGAGTTTGTCCAGGGCAAGCGTTCGTACTACCTCGCGATGCCAAACACGCACTTCATCGATTCGTACTCGGAGCAGATGGAGGATATGGCCACCCGCGGCGGGATCGCGACCTCGATGCAGAAGGTCTTCACCAGCTACGCAGCCGGGTATCAGAACTTCCTCGAAGACGCGATCATTCACTTCTATCGCCGGGGCGAGCTAGAGAAGGCCGAGGAGTACAGGCAGAGGCTCATCACCTGGGCGGGCAGGCCCGGAAACGACCACTACAAGGACGAGCGCCTCACCTGGCCTCTGGAAGAACTCGTCGAATGGGAGATGACCGGGCGGTACGAATCGCCATCGGTCTACGTCAACCAGATCACAGCAGCCCTCCAGGGTGCTTTTTACTCGGGCTTGCTCTCGGGTGACCAAGAACTCTTCCGCAGGCAGTTCAGCTGGGCGCGTCAGTATCACCAGTACTTCATAGAGAAGCAGAACAACACGACGCTCCTGGCCAACCCTGATGCCGGGCGCATGGAGAACCTGCCCAAGGATTTCCGAGTCCTGGCTGGCGGCGTCTTTACAAACCTGCTCGAATCGCTGAGCATGGACGAGCGCGAAGCAATGTACCTCGCGGCTCCGAATGAGCTCCAGCTGTTCAGCTATCTCGTGCTCGAGCGCGAGCTCTCTGAGCGGATGAACGAGCTTGCCGAAGAAGGCGAGGGACGACGCTTCGACGACGTCTTCCCAGCACCGGCAGGCATCGATGAGTTCCGTGCACAAATGGAAGCCGAGCGCGCCCAGCAACGCGATTTCAACGTCAACGTACGCTGATCATCTCGCTTACGAGGTCAGCAGCGCGACCACGCTTTTGTAGCGGTCGAGCGTGCCCTGGATGACATCCTCTGGCAGTTCCGGGCCAGGGGCGGTCTTGTCCCACTTGTGCTGCTCAACAAGCGACTCGAGGTATTCGCGCACGAACTGCTTATCGAAGCTTGGCTGCGTGCGCCCGGGCTCATACTCGTCGGCGGGCCAGAACCTGCTGCTGTCGGGTGTGAGCGC
>WUAK01000168.1 GCA_009827205.1 Phycisphaeraceae bacterium
CGACGCTCTTCCGATCTAAGAAGTCCTTTCAAAGCATTGTCGTCGCAGCGTTGTATTTTCTTGATGCGTGATGATGAAATCATTCGTGGGCTAGCAAGGGCAGATCAAGAGAAGTTGAGTGCAGCTATTGACGATCTAAAAAAACTAGGGTTGAATCCAGTTGCTTTGAGCGAAGAACTAGAATTCGAATTGCCATACTGAAAAGTGAGCAGGTTGGTTGCTGGTGATTCCAATTGCTTGTTGCGTGGTACTAACTTGTGTTTGCCTTAACTTGTCGAAATTGTGCGTTCCCCTTCGGCGAAATCTCAACGTTGCACTTACGGCATCTCCACCAGCCGTCCTCGCCGGTGTCCTCCGGGAAGGCATACTCGCCGCAATTTGGGCACACATTTACTTCTAGTGATCGCATTGCGAGCTCACGGAGTTTTTGATGGTGCTTGTTATTGCTAGAGCCGTTCACAGATTTGTGCAGATGAACAACGCATAAAATTGCGAGTATGACAAACGCTATAAAGCCTGCTGTGCTGCCGAATGTGAGCAACAGGATGATGCTGATAACTGCGGCGCCGCCTGGTAACAACAGCGTGAGCGACAAGCAACCGAGCGAGAACGATCCCGCAGTGCCATCGTGCTTGGCTTTCCATTCGCGGTGGTAGGCTTTAGGGTCGTCAAACGACAAAACCCGTCTCCGCTAACCCCTCATCCACCTTCGCCTTGAACTCCTCAAACCCTTCGCGTCCCATCAGCCCGAACGTCGCCCGCTTGCCGAGCTCGACAGCGGGCTGGTCGTACGCGTCGATGTTGAGCATGAGCCCCGCGTAACTCGTCGCGATCTGCCACAGCATGATGAACTCGCCCACGTGGTGGGCGTCCACCTTCGGGAAACTGATCGTGAAGTTGGGCCGGTGGCTCTCGTTGAGCGCGAACTCGGTCGCCCGCTTCTCGGCGTTCATGAGCTCCTCGAGCGTCTTGCCCTCGAGGTAGTTCAGGTTCTCGACACCCAGGCCCGAGGGGATGGTGCCCTTGTCGCTGCCGAAGTCCTCGACCTCGACGAGCCCGAGCACCTTGTCGTTGGGGCCCTCGCGGTAGAGCTGGACCTGCGAGTGCTGGTCCGTGGTGCCCAGCGCCTTGATCGGGGTGAAGCCCGCAAAGACCTCCTCGCCTGAGAGGTCCTTCTGCTTGCCCAGGCTCTCGGCCCAGAGCTGGCGGTACCAGTCGGCCAGAAGGTACAGGCTGTTGGCGTACGGCATCAGCACGTGGTTGGGCTTGCCCTTCTTCGTCCCAAGCTCGACCAGCAGCGTCGCGAGCATCGCGGCGGGGTTCTTGGCGAGTTCTTCGTTGGAGCACCGCTCGTCCATCGCATTGGCGCCGTCGAGGAGCGCGTCGATGTCGATGCCGCACATCGCGGCGCTAAAGAGGCCCACAGGGCTCAGCACGCTGAACCTGCCGCCCACGCCCTCGGGCACGGGCAGCGTGACGAACCCCTCGGCGTCGCAGATCTGCCGCATCGTCCCCTTCTCGGGGTCGGTGATCGCGACGATGTTCTTTGCGTACCCGTCGCCAAGCTCGCGCTTGAGCAGGTTGCGGATGATCATGAACTGGCTCGCCGTCTCGGCGGTCTCGCCCGACTTGCTGATGACGTTGAAGACGGTCCTGTCGTACCCGCCGTTGTGCTTGCAGAAGTCGAGGACCGCGGCGACGTTGACCGGGTCCACGTTGTCGAGCACAAAGAGCCTTGGCCCGCCTCGCTGGTCGTCGCTCTGCAGGTTCCAGGTCGGTGACCGGAGCGCCGAGTGCAGGGCGATGTTGCCGAGCGCCGAGCCCCCGATGCCCAGGACGACAAGGTTGGAGGCGCTTGGCTTGTGTGTTGCAACGAGTTCTTTGATAGCCGGCACGTGGGCATTTCGCATCTCGCCCCGGGCCAGCTCGCGCCAGCGCTCCCAGCCCGTGCCCCTGGTCGAGGCGAGCTTCTGTGTGAGCGAGGCGACACCCCGGGCGAGGGTGCCCGCCGGGTCGAGGTGATCCGCGTCGAGGCCGTGAGAACCGACGCGGGCGGACAGGCAGTTTGCGTAGTCGAGTTTCAGCATGATGGAAGGGTACATCGATTTCTTCTCGCGATCATGCCGGGGTGTATACAGACCGATAGAGTCCGCGGGCAGGCTGCCCATCTCCCGGAGAAACCGCGCAATGGTCCACCCCTGGCACGATGTCACCCCCGGCGTTCAAGGCCTCGATCTCCCTCGCAACTTCCGCGCGATCATCGAGATCCCAAAGGGCTCAAGCAACAAGTACGAGCTCGACAAGTCCACGGGCATGATCAAGCTCGACCGCGTGCTCAGCTCGGCGGTCTACTACCCCGCCAACTACGGCTTTGTCCCCCAGACGCTCGCCGAGGACAACGACCCGCTCGATGTGCTGGTGTTCTGCACCGAGAAGATCCCGCCGCTGTGTCTCTGTGAGGCCCGGGCGGTCGGTGTGATGACGATGATCGACGACGGCGAGCCCGACCACAAGATCGTCGCGGTGCTCTGCAACGACCCCGAATACGCCGACTTCCAGAAGGCGAGCGACTTCTCGCAATACTCGATCCGGATGATGAAGCGGTTCTTCGAGGACTACAAGACGCTCGAGGGCAAAGAGGTCGAGGTGGACGAGATCATGCCCGCCGAGGTCGCCGACGCGATCATCGAGGACTCGCTGGCCCGCTACTCGTCTGTGCGTCGGACGGGCGGGATCACAGGCCTGCTGGCCTAGAACGCGGATCTTTACAAACCAGAGTGTCCAGATGCTGGGCGGCACCGGATTTGATCTGCTAGGGTTGGCGGATGCTCCGCGACATCTCCAACGTGCTTATCGGCGAGGACCGCATCCGCGAGCGGGTCCACGAGCTCGGTGGGCAGATCGCGAGCGACTTTGACGGCAAGCTCGCCGAGGACAGCCCGCTCGTCCTGATGCCCGTCATGACCGGCGCGCTCGTGTTCGCCGCTGATCTGATCAGACACCTGCCCTTCTTGCTCAGGCTTGAGCTGATCGCGGTGTCCAGCTATCCGGGCAAATCGATGGCCTCAAAGGGTGCCAAGCTCGCGTCCGAGCTGCCCGGTCAGCTTGAGGGAAAGCACGTCCTGATCATCGACGACATCCTGGACTCGGGGCACACGATCGCGGTCCTCCGCTCGCTCGTGGAGGAGCAGAACCCCGCGAGTGTGAAGGTGTGCGTCATGCTCGAGAAGCAGCGCCACGACGGCCCGGCCGTTGCCAATGCCGACTATGTGGGTTTCACGATCCCCGACGAGTTCGTCGTGGGCTATGGCCTCGACTACGACGGCTACTACCGCAACCACCCAGAGATCGTGACACTCAGGGAAGACGTTCTCTAGCACCATGTCTGACCGTCCAGCCAAGCGAGCGCAGGCAACTCCCATACCCGCCGATCCCTCTGGCCGAACCGCGCGGATCGAGCTGGGCGAAGGCGAAGAGATCCTGATCGTGACACAGCCCCATTGGCTCTACATCGTGCTCGACCGCGCGTGGGTGTTCGTGCTGCTCGCGATAGCCGTGGCTGCGACCTGGCTCTTTGTGCCCGGCGCTGCCTGGAAGGCGGTTTCGATTCTCGTGCTCCTGGCGTGGGTGTTCTGGCAGCTCGCCGAGCGTGCGTCGCGTCGGTACGTGCTGACGTCGCGCAGGGTCGTCTCGATCGCTGGCCTCCTGAGGCAGGGCATCGTCGATGCGCCGATCCGGAACGTGCGCCAAGTCACGATGTACAAATCGTTCCCGGAGCGCGTGCTCGGTCTGGGAACGCTCGGCTTCGCGACCGCGGGCACAGGCGGGCAGGACGTCATCTGGAGGCTTGTTGACAGACCGGGCGAGTGCTTTGGTGAGGCGCGCCGGCTCATCGATCCCGAGACAAGCACCAACACGAAGGACAGCTCTGAATGATCATGCCCGTTGTCATTGGGATCGCGGGCGGCATCGGCTCCGGCAAGAGCACCGTGGCCCGGTTTTTCGAAGAAGCCGGGTGTGTCGTTTACAACGCAGACAAAGAGGTGACGGAGCTTTACAAACGACAGGACGTGCTCGACACGATCAGGTCGTGGTGGGGCGAAGACGCGGTCATTGATGGCGAACTCAACCGCGCCGAGATCGCGAGGATCATCTTCGAGGACGAGTCGCAGCGAGACCGGATCGAGAACCTGCTCTTTCCGATGCTGCACGCGCGTCGGCAGGAGATGATCGAGGACGCCGCGGACGACGACGTGCAGGCTGTGATAATTGACGCTCCACTTCTCTATGAGGCCGCGCTCGACGAAGAGTGCGACGTCGTTGTCTTTGTCGATACGCCGCGGGAGATCCGCCTGGAGAGGCTCCGGACGCGGTCTGGCTGGGATGAGGGCGAGCTTTCCCGCCGAGAAAAAGCCCAGCTGCCTCTTGATGCCAAGCGGGATCGGTCCGACTATTATGTAGACGGATCAGGCTCGACCGACGAGGTCAGGGGCCGAGTCCTCAGACTCCTTGACGAAATCATTGCCGACCAGTCCGCGAAGCCTCGCGACGAAAGCTGATTCGGCTCCTACATCCATGCACGTATTCGGCTTCCACGATCAACAAGGCCGAAAGACAGCGCGTGCACATCCGAAGCACCCCATGCGTCACCGACTGGCTTGGCGGCCTGATGACGCGTTCAAACCCGTTTCAACACACAGAGCGCTCTCGTCGGAGCGCGCACGAAACCGCACCGAAGGAATCGTTTTCATGGCCAAGACCAAGGAAGCCGTCGAAGAGGCCCCCAAAACCACTCGCAAGCGCAAGACCGAGGGCGATGAGGCCAAGACGACCAAGAAGGTCACCAAGAAGCGGACGACGAAGAAGGCTCCCGCGAAAGCCGAAGCCGCTGAATCCAGCCCCGCTCCCAAAGCAAAGGCCGAGGCAGAACCAAAGCCCGCCGCGGACCAACCCGCAGCATCAGGCGGCAGCGAAAGCGGATCTCAGGATTCCTCACAGAGGCCTCAGAACGACAACAACCAGCGCCAAGGTGACAACAACCAGAATAACAAACGCAGGCGCAAGAAAAAGCGCCGCGGCGCCAACATGACCCCGCAGACCAACCAGCGCCAGGGCGGGGGCAACTCCGGCATCCCGAGCCACATCCTGCCCAGCGACGAAGAACTCGAACGCGAGGCTCGTGAACTCGAGAAAGCCATCGAGGCCAAGGGCACCGAGATCGATGACTCGATCACCATCGGTGTGCTCCAGAAGATGACCGTCGAGGAACTCGCCCCGGTCGCCGACAAGGAAGGCCTGGAAGAGTTCCACAACCTGCCCAAGCAGGACCTGATCTTCAAGATCCTCAAGGCCCGTGCTGCCAAGCAGGGCCTCATGATCGGCGAGGGCACCATCGAGATCATGCAGGACGGGTTTGGTTTCCTCCGCTCGCCCGAGCAGAGCTACCTACCTGGACCGGATGACATCTACGTCTCGCCAAGCCAGGTTCGACGATTCGGGCTTCGCCGCGGCATGGTCGTCTCGGGTGCGGTTCGTCCGCCCAAGGAGAACGAGCGGTACTTCGCGCTGCTCCGCGTGGACCGGATCAACGGCCACGACCCGAAGGATGTGAAGGACCTGCCCAACTTCGAGGATTTGGTCCCCTTGCACCCCGAGGAACGCTACATCCTTGAAACGACACCCGAGCGGATCGAGACGCGTGTCGTCGATCTCGTCGCACCGCTTGGCAAGGGTCAGCGGGCACTCATCGTTGCGCCGCCCCGCACCGGTAAGACTGTCCTGCTCCAGCAGATGGCTGCTGGGATCACCAAGAACTACGCCGATACCAAGATCATCGTGCTGCTCGTCGACGAGCGTCCCGAGGAAGTCACAGACTTCAAGCGAAACTCAGCCGACACAGTCGAGGTTGTTGCGAGCACGTTCGACGAGCAGAGCTCGCGCCACGTGCAGGTTGCCGAGGTTGTGATTGAGAAAGCCAAGCGGATGGTCGAATTCGGCGACGACGTCGTCATCTTCCTCGACTCGATCACGCGTCTTGCTCGTGCCTACAACGCGGATATCCCGCACTCGGGCAAGATCATGACGGGCGGCCTCGACGCCAACGCGCTGCAGCGGCCAAAGAAGTTCTTCGGCGCCGCACGTGCGATCGAGAACGGCGGCTCGCTCACGATCATCGGCACCGCGCTCGTCGACACCGGCAGCCGGATGGACGAGGTCATCTTCGAGGAGTTCAAGGGCACGGGTAACTCCGAGCTCCACCTTGACCGCCGACTCGTCGAGAAGCGCGTCTACCCAGCGATCGATGTCTCCGCCTCGGGCACCAGGCGCGAGGAACTGCTCATGGACCCGAAGGAGCTGGAGCTCGCATACAAGCTCCGCAAGATCCTGG
>WUAK01000169.1 GCA_009827205.1 Phycisphaeraceae bacterium
CTTGGTGAATCCGCGCGCGACGATAAACGCCACGATAAGGTCGAACACGACAAAGGCGATGATGATCCAAGCAGTCGTGGTCATGCTGTGTTATTCGGATTCCAGTCGTGCAGATTGAGTCAGTCCACCCGCAGGAAGAACGCCGTGTACCCGGTCTCGTCTTTCTCGACGACCAGAGGCACATCGGTAGACGTCGAGCGTCTCCGCGAAGCTCGGCGGTCTTCACCGGTCGCGTCCTCGTAGGTGATGTAGTCGTTCGAGTCCGACCAGACCGTGCGTGTGACGATTGTCTCGGCCTTCCCGAGATACCGATCGGCCCACACGGCGTAGTGCGCGCCCTGCTGTCGAGCGAACTCGGCGAGCGAGCCATCCCAGGGCGTGACACGATCGGTCGTGCGGAACGAGCTGACACCAACAAGTGTGACTCTTTCCGGGTCGTCGCTGATCTGCAGCGCTTTGAGCAGCTTGCCGTTGGCTTCGCGCCGCTGCTCATCGGACCACTCTTCCCAGTGCACATCGGACTGTGCGAGCATCTCTTCTTGCTCGCGGAGCGCCGACTCCATACGCCTCCATGGGATCTCCCGGACGGTCACCCGGCTCTGGCTGTCGAGCTCCGGAACGCCCACGAAGGGCTGATAGCTCTCCTGCCAGACATTGGAGCAGCCGGCAAGTGCGAGCGTCACGGAAAGAAGGAGAAAGTATTTCATATGGGGAGTCTACCGGTTAATGCTCTTCGAGTGCCTTCCGGTATCGGCTCATCACCTTCGCACGCGTGATCAGTCCGATTGGCCTCGGGTTGGCACCGCCCGTGACGAGGCAAAGGCTCGAGATGTCGTTCTCGGCGAAATAATCCACCACGGCGTCGAGCATCTCGTCAGGCCTGATCACGGGCAAGTCTGTCCGCAAGAGCTCCGCAACGAGCAGCAGCGGGATCGCCTCGCGGTCGATGAGAGCAGTCCGCATGTCGTGCCCTGTGACCATCCCGATGTATGTGCCGTCCTGCTCAACGACCGGGAAGTCCGGAACGTGGTACGTCGCGTGGAGCGAGACCAGCTTGCCGAGCGGGTCGGAAGCGAACACCGGGTCGTTCGGCAGGGGCTCAATGGGCACGCTCGTGACCGGGATCTTCCTGAGCAGCGAGATGTCCCGAGAAGCACCGAGCAGCACGCCCTCGCGTCGAAGCTTGAACGCGTAAATCGAATCCCGCTCGATCACGCTGGCGAGAATCGTCGCGACAGTCGCAGCGAGCATGATTGGCAGCAGCACGTAGATGTCACGCGTCAGTTCGAAAAGCATGAGTATCGCAGTCAGCGTCGCGTGCGTCGAACCGGCAACGACCGCGGCCATGCCCACGAGCGCGTACGCGGCGGGTGACCCGTTCTCGGGCATGAGCCCGACCTGCTCGAGCAACAAACCGAACGCGGCACCACCGGTTGCGCCAAGGAAAAGACTCGGCGCAAAAACACCGCCCGATCCACCAGATGCGAGCGTCAGTGTCGTGGCGACCATCTTGAGGACGACGAGTGCCGAGAGAATAAGGAATAGATGTGCGATCGGTGATCCGTCGTCGTACGAGCTTGGTGTCAACAACCTCGTGATCGTCTCGTAGCCGTTGCCGAAGAACGCGGGGATGCTGGTCTCGCCTCCGTTCACGGCGCGAAGCGTGAGAACGAACCCGATGCCGAGCAGCCCGAGCATGACAGCCCCGGTGATGGGCTTGATCAGCGGGTGGATCTTCCACGCGTCGTAGAGATCCTCGCCCTTGTGCAGCATTTTGTTGAAAGCGACAGCGATCACGCCGCAGAGAAGGCCAAGGACAACGTAGCTAGGCAGCTCACCAATCGAGAATTCGTAGCCGTGAAGCTGCTCGGGTGAGGCAAACAGCGCAACATTCTCACCCAGGATCGCCTGCGTGATAGCGGCGCTGAAGACACTCGCGACGACGATCGGCGCAAACGCTTTCACCGAGAAGTCGCGGAGCAGAATCTCAAGGACAAAGAACACTCCCGCGATCGGCGCGTTGAAGATCGAGCTGATGCCCGCCGCGGCTCCGCATCCCACGAGCGTCGGCAGATGCTCACGCGTAAACGGGAACCATCTCCCGATGACCGACCCGGCTGTTGCTCCGATCTGCACAACCGGTCCCTCGGTACCCGCAGAGCCACCAGAACCAACCGTGAGGATCGAGGCGACGACTTTGACCGCGCCGATTGGCCAACGGATCACGCCCTTGCCCTTGATGAGCGCCTTCATGACCTGAGGCACACCGTGACCCTTCGCCTCCGATGCGAAAAGCTGTACGAGCACGCCGGTCAGCGCCATGCCCACAACCGGTCCAGCGATAAGCATCCAGAGGTGATCGCTCTGTGCGTCCCGGACGCGGTCTTCAACGTAATGCAGCGCCTTTGCGAAACCGATCGCTGCGAGCCCGGTGAACGAGCCGATCGCGGCCCCGATCACCACAAGCGACCAGTCGTTGCCCACGGCTGCCGGGACGAACCGCGAGAGTCCTCTTCTGTTGAGTCTGGTCTCAAGCTTGGCCACGGCCCAACTGTAGCAAGAAGTCGAGACCTACCGGTCACGATCTCTGGATCAGCGAGTAATCAGCCGGCGACCGCGACGCCACGCAGGCGTTCGAGTTCTTCTTCCGAATCGATCAGCAGGTCTGCAACCTTCGGCGCATCCTTGAGCGGTTTGCCCTTCTCATCGGTGAGCGCCCTGCCGTCGGGCGTGCGCAGGATCGGAACCGGGTGGTCCTTGAGGTGGTTCTTGAGCTTGAGCTCAAGCTCTTTCTGCTGATCTTCGTCGAGTTCGGTCCACTTGCCCCTGCCTCTGCATTTGGGGAACCTGCTGCACCCGAGCCACGGGCCGCGGGCGCCCTCGCGGAGGTTGAGCGGGCTCTCACACAATGGGCATGGCATGTCGGTCTCGAGCGGAGGCGGCGCCTTGGGTGTCGCAAAGCCTTTCTTGTCGATGTTCACGATCACGCCGACCTGGCCCGCCTCTTCGCCCTCCTCGAGCGGGGTCGCCAGGAAGTCACCGAACCGGCCCGATTTCTTGATCAGCGGGCGCCCAGTCACCGGGCAGGTGATGTTGACATACTCAGCGAACTTGGGCCTGCCCTCTCGGTCGCAAGGCACCGCGTAGGTGCAATCGGGGTATGTCGAGCAGCTGAGGAATCGACCGTTCTTCCCGAAGCGGTAGACCAGGCTCGCGCCGCAGGTCTCGCAGCGGTATTCCTCTGGCGCAGGTACGATCTCGGCCTTTGCGTGCTGCAGTTCCTCGTGAGCGCGTTCGAGTGCCTCTGCGAACGGCCCATAGAACCGTTCGAGCATGTCGATCCAATCGAGGTGCTCTTCTTCGACCTTGTCGAGCTGGCTCTCCATGTCGCGCGTGTAACCGAGGTCCATGATGTTCGGGAACGCCTCGATGAGCTTCGCTGTAACAACCTCGCCAAGATCCGTCGCGTGGAATCGTCTGTTGATCTGCTCGACGTAGTTACGATCCTGGATCACACTGATGATCGACGCATACGTCGAGGGTCTGCCGATGCCCTCAGACTCGAGCGTCTTGATCAGGCTCGCTTCCGTGTACCTCGGGGGCGGACTCGTGAACTTCTGCGTCGGGTCAATCGAAAATGGATTCGCGCCGTGGCCTTCTTCGAGCTTGGGCAACGTCTGCTCATCGCTGGACGTGGGCACACCAGTGACGCGGTAGAACCCTTCGAAGACAAGCGTGCGGCCGCCCGCGCGGAACGTGACAGGCTGCTTCGGATCGGTGCCGCCCTTGATGTAGACGGAGGTCGAGTCCCACTTTGCAGGTGTCATCTGGCTCGCGACGAAGCGCTCCCAGATCAGCTTGTAGACCTTGAACTGGTCTTCGGTCAGCGACTTCTTGACCTTGTCGGGCGTGCGTGAGGGATCCGTCGGGCGGATCGCCTCGTGCGCTTCCTGCGCTGCTTTGTTGCTCGATGAGAAGAAGTTCGGCTTCTCGGGCAGGTAGTCCTTGCCGAACGTGTTGTCGATGTACGAACGCACCGATGAGATCGCCTCGGGCGCGATGTACGTCGAGTCGGTACGCATGTATGTAATCAGACCGGTAGGCCCCTCGCCCGGTATGTTCACACCCTCGTAGAGCCCCTGCGCCGCACGCATCGTGCGCTGCGCACCGAACCCGATCCGGTTCGAGGCCTGCTGCTGGAGCGTCGAGGTGATAAAGGGTCCGGGCGCCTTCGAGGTCGTCCGCTTCGTCTCAATCCGGTCGACCTTGTACTGAACCGAGGGATCGGCTGTGCCAGAGATCGTGCGCTTGAAGCGCGCTGGCCCCTTGGCGCGATCGTCCTCGGTCGTTTCCGAAGAGATGTCTGTCAGACCCGCCAGCGCGACTACCTCGCGCACCCGGTCGGTAAGGTCGGTTGGGTCAGTCTCGGGCTGAGACTTGGCGCCGATCTCGAACTTGTCGCCCCCGATCTCGACGAGCTCTGCCTTGATCGCCTCGTTGCCGGCGAGCCAGGCGTTCTGCTCCTTGACGGTTGGGCCGTTGCCCTTCTCATCCTTCTTTGAGAGCAGCGCTGCCCACTCGGGGCCGAGCTTGCGTGCCTTGGCTTCATCGAGCGCGAAACAGCCGGTCACCGACCAGAACTCATCGGGTACGAACGCGTCGATCTCCTGCTCGCGCTCGACCACGAGACGGACCGCGACGGACTGCACGCGGCCCGCGCTCAGACCGCGCGCCACCTTTTTCCAGAGCAATGGTGAGACCTGATAGCCCACGATCCGGTCGAGGATCCGCCTCGCCTGCTGAGCGTTCACGCGGTCTTCGTCGATCGGGTGCGGGTTGTGGAACGCCTGCTCGATCGCGGCTTTGGTAATCGAGCCGAAGATCACGCGTTTCGCGTCGCCGGCTTTGACTCCAAGTTCCTGCGCGAGGTGCCAGGCGATCGCCTCGCCCTCGCGGTCGAGGTCGGTCGCGAACCAGACATCGCCGCCCGAACCGATCGCATCCTTGGCTGCCTTCTTCAGATCAGAGACCACAGCTTCTTTGCCCTGGAGGACTTCATACGAAGGAGTGAACCGCTTCTTGAGATCGACTCCGGGTACGGGTTGCTTCTCACCCTTGGGTGCCTTGCTCGGCAGGTCGCGGACGTGGCCCACACTCGCGAGCACGAGGTACTCAGCGCCAAGGTACTTGTTGATGGTCTTGGCCTTGGCAGGGGATTCGACGATGACCAGGCTCTTGCCCTCGGCGTCGCCCTTGCGGTACCCAAGCCCCTTGCCGCGACCGGCTGGCTTGCGACCAGAAACCTTCTTAGAGGTCTTCTTGGTCGCTGCTTTCTTCGTCGATTTCTTGGTGGTCTTCTTGGCCATTCAGGTCAACCAACTCTCCGCCGTCGGCACTAAAGGTAGTCTCCAGGACCAACTGGCCCGACTACCCGATCGGTCGGACGAAACCGGCCTCGCCAGCCCGAGTCAAGCCTTTCCGGTACCCGAATATTCCCCTTCCGGGATAGGTTGATGCACAGAATCAGATTGTAAGTATTGAATCTACAACAGTTTGTATCATCAATCCGCGATCAGAATCGGCAGGGCTCAGTGTGATCGACCCTGCAGCGGTTTGGAGTCTGCGGAGCCAGGTACGCTGGTTCTTGGCGAATCGGCGGGTCTCGATCTTGATCTGCTCGATCGCCTCGTCTTCGGTGAGCTTCCCCTCGAAGTGGTGAATCAGCTGCTTGTACCCGAGCGCCTCGCGGGCTGTGGGGCCCAGCCTGTGGGCGTCGTAGAGCGCCCTGACCTCAGCGACCAGACCCTCGGCCTTCATCTCTCGGACGCGCGCGTTGATGCGGGTGTTGATCGCGTCCGCCTCCCAGCTGAGCACGACGAGAAATCTCGACGGATCGCGAGGGTGCTCCTGGTCCCATTGTGTTTGCAGGCTTGTGATGGTCTGTCCGGTTTGTCTGAAGACCTCGAGCGCTCGGATCGTTCGTCGTTCGTCGTTGGGATGGATACGAGCCGCGGCTTCAGGGTCAACGCGTTCAAGCTCTGCGCGAAGCTGCGCCGACGGGAGTGCCTGCAACTCAGCTCGGATCTCAGCATCGGGTGTCGGCCCATCGAACAAGCCGTCCATGAGCGCCTTGATGTAGAGGTGAGTCCCGCCCACAACGATCGGTACGTTTCCTCTGCTCTTGATCGATTCGATCGCTTCTTCCGCCAGTGCGAGCCACTGCGCAAGCGTAAAGGGCTCCGACGGTTCAACGATGTTGATCAGGTGGTGGGGGACCTCATCGAGTTCCGCGCGGCTCGGCTTTGCCGTCCCTATGTCCATA
>WUAK01000170.1 GCA_009827205.1 Phycisphaeraceae bacterium
CGACGCTCTTCCGATCTGAGGCGATCCGGCGGTTGACGCCCGAGTTCGCGGATCAGGCGTTTGAGAGTATGAGGTGGGACATCATGACGTTCCTCGTACCCGACCCGCTTCAAACACTCATCGAGAGCATGCGCCCCACTGTACGAATGGCGTTGTCGAACGATACGAAAGAGCCGTTCGAAGACGTTTACGCGATGATGGACTTCCTCCGCGCACCCGTCTCCGCGGCGCTTCATATGGACGACGATGGCGAAGCCGAGCGAAAGCTCATCGAACACCTCAACGAGATCACAGGCGATTCTGATGCATGGAGAGCCGCGCTCATCGTCACAGCCATCGGCTGTGACAGGCACAGCTACGAGCACGGCACGTGGTCAGAAAAGTTCAACCTGCGAGAGCGCTACGGCGACCAGTGGTACGGTGATCCGCCCTTCTGATCCTGTAGACACATGTTACAACTGTAGCTAATCGTTATCTGGATTAACTCATTTGGTTCAGTAGACTGCATGTAGCAGATGAAAACACAAGAATACATGAACTTCTTGTGTCTAATGCAACATCAGCCTTTGCTTGCCGTGATCGCCACCAGTTCTTCGTTTGTCCCGAACCGCTTGAGCGCCGCGAGCAGCTGCTCGACCTGGTTCTCGGGCTTCATGTTCAGGAGTCTTCTGCGCAGGGCGGTGACTGTCTTCTCTTCCTGATCTTCGAGCAGCAGCTCGTCTTTGCGGGTGCCGCTGGCGGCGAGGTTGATCGCCGGGAAGATCCGCTTTTCCGCGATCTTCCGGTCTAGGATGAGCTCCATGTTGCCGGTGCCCTTGAATTCCTCGAAGATGAGCTGATCGCCTTGGCTTCCCGTGTCGACGAGGCAGGTGGCGATGATCGTCAGGCTGCCCGCTTCCTCGGTGTTTCGCGCGGATCCGAAGAGCTGCTTGGGGACTTCGAGCGCTTTCGAGTCGATGCCGCCCGACATGGTTCGGCCGCTGGAGGCGTGCTTCTTGCTCCGGTTGAACGCGCGCCCAAGCCTGGTGAGCGAATCGAGCAGGACGACGACGTGCTCGCCGTTGGCCGCTTTCTGTCGGCACTCGTTGATGGTGTCGATCGAGATCTTGACGTGCTGCTCGACGTCATGGTCGTTTGACGAGCCCTTGACCTCGCACCGGTTCATCTCGCCCTCTTCGCTCTCGCGTTCGAGCGTCCTGCGGAAGTCGGTGACCTCTTCGGGGCGCTCGTCGACGAGCAGGACGGTGAGGCTGACGTCCGGGTGGTTGTGCAGCATCGCGTGCGCGATGTCCTTGAGTAGTGTTGTTTTGCCTGCTTTGGGAGGGCTGACGATGAGGCCGCGCTGACCTCTGCCGATCGGGCAGAACAAGTCGATGAGCCTGCACGCCGGCGGGCAGCCGCGGTACTCGAGCGAGAGTCTGGGCTGCGGGTCGACAGCGGTCAGATCTTCGAGCACCGGGCCCGTTGGCTCTGGCGCCTGCTGCTGGCCGTTGCTGGACTGGCCGTTGTTCTGGGCGTTGGGGTTGCCCCCGCCCTTGCCCCGGCGGCGTCTTCTTCTGCGACGTTTCTTCGGCGAGCTCGTGTCCAACACGATTCCCCTCTGAGCGGCTGTGGAGTCCGGCGCGCGGAACCCTGGTCGGGATCACGTACAACGCACCATGGACGAGGTGATTGCCTTGTCCGAGCCGCGATCTGGATGTCATCTGCCGCAACACTGGCCGGGTCGCCGACGCCCTGTGCGTCTTTGCCGATCGAGACCAGTTCTGCTTGAGCCACACCATCTTGTTGGTGTGAGAGTTGGTGTGAATCGAGCTAGCTGATTCCACACGCTCTGGCGGAGAGACCCGCCCCTGCCCAACAGTATCGGCCATGTCCATGCCCCGAGTCAAGCCTCGGGCTACGATCGCACACAACCCTGACAAACCCGTGCTCAGGGCGGTTGAGGTGGTGCTGGGCCCGATTGGGTCTCGCTCAGGACGACGGATGGAACGGATTTCAGGAATCGGCGTGTCACCCGGCATCGTTGTCGGCCGGGTCTTTGTGCTCGACGACGAGCGCAGGCGGATTCCGCGCCGATCCATCAAACCCAACCAGGTTGACAAGCAACTCAAGAGGCTCTTCAGCGCGATCGAAGTGTCCGCGAAGGATCTCGAGCAGGTCCGCGAGCAGGCCGAGCGCGACATCGGCAAGGAAGCTGCGAAGATCTTCGGCTTTCACGTCGGGATGCTCCGCGACACCGTGCTGACAGGTTCGATCGAGAAACTCATCCGTGAGGAACTCGTGACCGCCGAGCACGCGGTCGATCGGGTGTTCAACGACTTCGCGGAGCGCTTTGGCGCGATGCCCGACTCGGCATTCACGACGAAGGTCAATGACATCACAGACCTCTCCTCGCGCGTGCTCACGCATCTGGTCGGTGAGCACGGCACGAGCCTCGCCGACATCGAAGATGGCGCGATCGTTGTCGCGAGCGAACTCACACCGAGCCAGACAGTCGGGTTCGATCGCGAGAAAGTTGTCGCGATCGCAACCGATTTTGGGGGCAAAACGAGCCACACCTCGATCGTCGCAAGGGCGCTCTCGATTCCCGCAGTCGTGGGTTTGCGCAGCCTGAGCGAGAAGCTCTGCGACGGCGACATTGTGATCGTCGACGGCGGGCGGGGTGTCGTCGTCATCGACCCCGACGACGACACCATCGAGCACTACCTCTCAGAGGAAGTCGTCCGCGGTCAGCAGCAGATGACGCTCCGTGAGATGGCCTCGCTCGAACCCGTCACGACCGACGGCTTCCGGATCGAAGTGCTCGGGAACATCGAGTTTGCGCAGGAAGTCGAGCACGTGCTGGAATTCGGCGGCGAGGGCGTCGGCCTCTACAGGACCGAGTTCCTGTACCTTGCAAGCGAACGCGAACCGACTGAACAAGAGCACTACGAGGCATACAAGGCCTGTGTTGATGAGCTCAAGGGCAAGCCTCTGACGATCCGCACGATGGACCTCGGCGCGGACAAGTACACCCAGGCTCAGGCGCGCAACCCGGAGCGTAACCCAGCGCTCGGGCTCCGATCGATCAGGTACTGTCTCAAAAACCTGCCTCTGTTCAAGCGCCAGCTCCGCGCGATCCTCCGCGCGTCGGCCGATGGCCCGATGAAGCTCATGCTCCCGCTCGTCACGAGCGTCGAGGAAGTGCGGCAGGCCAAGCACCTGATCCATGATGTGATGGAAGATCTTGCCGACGATGGGCTCGCGTATGACGAGAACCTGCCGATCGGGATCATGATTGAGGTGCCGTCCGCGGCTCTCATGGCGCCGGCGCTGGCGCGAGAGGTGGACTTCTTCAGCGTGGGTACCAACGACCTTGTCCAGTACACCCTCGCGGTCGATCGGACGAACGAGAATGTTGCTGATCTGTTCTCGCCCGCTCACCCGGCGGTTCTCAAGCTGGTTCGGGATGTGGTCCGGGCCGGGCGGAGGCGTGAAGTCCCGGTTAGCTGCTGCGGCGAGGCGGCCGGGGACATCGAATTCGCTGCTTTGCTGCTGGGGCTTGGGGTGCGTACCCTTAGTGTGAGCCCGGGTAATGTCCCCGGAATCAAGCGTCTCGTGAGGTCGATTTCGATCGATCGCTGCGAAAGACTCGCCAAAAAGGCGATCTCTTTCGATTCAGACACTCAAGTGTCGATGTATGTCAGGGACAGGATCCGTAAGATCCTCCCCGAAGCGTACGACAACGTCGGCTCACGCTAGGGCAAGCCCTACACGGAGAGCCGTTTGACAGAACGAACCCCACCAGGCGTCCCGCTCGGTCCCAGGCGCGAGTCACACACGACGAAACGTGTGCGTTGACCCCCGGCACCGGACGGCGCTGGACACAGGCCAAGAGGCCTGCATCACAAACGAGGCGAGCGGTGATATCACCCGCTTTGAATCCAGAACGATGCAACACGGACGGACCGGCAAGCGCACCCTGCGCGCCGAACGACGTGGTTCCTCTCTCGGCTCTTCGTCTACGCGTGCACGCCGCAGCATGGAACACAACAAATGCCCAAGCAGCAGATGCTGATCAGCTACCACCCCGGCGAGGAGTGCCGGGTCGCGATACTTGAGAACGGCGTTCTTGAGGATTACCACGCCGAACGACCGGCGACAGCCAACCGCGTCAACAATCTTTACCTCGGCAAGGTCACCAACATCGAGAGCAGCCTGCAGGCCGCCTTCGTCGACTTCGGCGGGCCGGAGTCCGCGTTCGTCCACACGTCGGACATCCACCCGCAGTTCTTCCCCAAGGAAGACTCGGACACGACCGAGAAGATCGGGAAGAAGACCGCTCGACGCGACAGGCCGCCGATCCAGCAGTGCCTCAAAAAGGGTCAGCAGGTCATCGTTCAGATCCTGAAGGACGGTGTGGGTACCAAGGGCCCCGCCGCGACGACGTACCTGTCTATCCCGGGCAAGTACCTCGTGATGATGCCACAGATGGACAACGTGGGCGTCAGCAGAAAGATGGAAGACGAGGATATGCGCCGCAAGATGCGCGACATCCTTGACTCGATCGACCTGCCCGAGGGTTTCGGGTTCATCCTTCGGACCGCTGGTTTTGGGCGCACCAAGACCGAACTGAAGCGCGACCTCGCGTACCTGATGCGCCTCTGGAAGAACATCGAGAAGCGCAAGAAGGCGACGAAGAAACCCGCGCTGCTGTACGCCGAGAGCGACCTGCTCGTCCGAGCGCTGCGAGACCTGCTGACGAGCGATATCGACGAGGTCATCATCGACCACGAGCAGGGTCTGGCCAGAGCAGCAAATTTCCTGAAGGTCGTCGCGCCAAGATCGGGCACCAAGCTCCTGCACTACAACCAGAATACGCCCATGTTCCATGCCTACGGCATCGAGGAACAACACAGGCTCATGATCGCAAGAGAAGTCCCGCTCAAGTCGGGCGGCAGGCTCGTTATCGACGAGACCGAGGCGCTTGTGGCGATCGATGTCAACAGCGGCAAGAGCCGAAAGGCCAAGGACGCCGAGACCAACGCGTACCAGACCAATCTCGAAGCGGTCGACGAGATCTGTCGACAGCTCAAGCTCCGCGAACTCGGCGGGCTGGTCATCAACGACTTGATCGATATGAACCAGGCCAAGCATCGCAAGGCGATCGAGCAGCGGTTCAAGGACAGGCTCAAGAACGATCGCGCCAAGAGCACGGTCCTCCCGATCAGCCCGTTCGGGATCCTTGAGATGACGAGACAGCGCATGCGCCCGAGCTCGCAGGGCATCCACTACCAGGAGCTGCCCGCGAACTACGGCCGGGGCTGGGTGCGAAAGCCCGAGTCTGTCGCGGCTGAAGCGCTCCGCGAGTTGCAGCTGATTCTGAGTTACGACAAGGTGCAGAAGGCCGAACTGATCGTGCCGGGTCGGGTCGCGGGTGAGCTGCTCAGCAACCGGCGCAAGTCAATCACACGGATGGAATTGATCACGAGCAAGAGCGTCATCGTCCGTGTGAGTGATTCGCTCGGCACAGACCGATTCACGGTCTACGCCTACGACGACTCGGGCAACGACGTCGATACAGCCAAGCTACCAAAGCCCAAGGTGCCAAAGAGCCTGCCCGAGTGGACCGACGATTCGGACGAAAAAGCGTGGGACGAGATCAGCGAGGATAAAGAAATCCTGCAGGCGATCGAGGAGCACGCCGAGCCTCACCCGCTGGAGATGGAGATGGCAGCCGAGGGCGAGCTGCTCTCCGAGGAAGAAGAGAACGAAGACGATTCCGAGAGCGAATCGACGGGCAAGAAGAAGCGCCGCAGGCGCCGCAGGGGCGGCAGAGGGCGTCGCAAGAAGTCGGGCGAAGCGCAGCAAGAAACCGAGTCCGGCGCCGAATCGGAAGAGTCGGACGACAGCGCCGAGCCCAAGGCTGAGTCAGAAGCCGACGACAAGCAGTCAGAGGGCGATGAAGCGGCTTCGGATTCGTCAGAATCACAGGAAGAGGACAAGCCTCGCAAGAAGCGTCGCAGGCGTCGCCGTCGCAAGTCATCAGGTTCGGCTGAAGCCGAAGCAGACGTGAAAGACGAGTCCGAATCAGTCGAGGATCAGTCAGAGCAGGCCGGAGAGCCGAAGGCCGAGGCTTCGGATGCGGACGAGGCACCGCCAACGAAGAAGCGCAGGCGAAGAAGGTCGAGCAAGCCCAAGGCTGAGGCCGCGGGAGACGAAGCCGGTGGCTCAGAGGATGCTGATGAATCCGCGTCTGAGGGCACGAAGAAAAAGACCAAGAAGAAG